>NZ_JBICTE010000019.1:0-115700 GCF_043197485.1 Micromonospora sp. NPDC049102
GCTCAATGGAGCGGGCGGCTCCGATCCGGCCGGACCACGGGCCCGCGAGCGACGGTTCACCAGCGGCCGAAACGGCCGGTCCTCTCGGCCTCCGCGGGCCGGCCAGGGGCTTTGACACACGGCCTAAGCCGTATCGGCAGGTATCCCCGCGCATGGGTGGTTGCAGACAAACGACACCCGACGCACCCGCGTACCGCGCACAACCCGGGTGCTGGTCATCGACACCATGACTCGTCCACAGGTTGAACTGTCCTTCATCGTCCCGGCGCAGAACACCAGACCCGACAGCTCGTACTTCCTGGCGTTGCCGTTGCTGAACCCCCGTAGCTTGCGCTCCCCGCCCGAACGGCACCCACCGGCACTGACTTTCGTCAGGTCTCCCGGCTCAGCGGATGTAGTCCTCCAGCAGCGCTGGGGTGAGTCCGGCACGGTGGATGGCCTTCAACGCGGCGAGGAGGTCGTCCATCAGCGCCGGCCGGAAGTGCATCAGCAGCACGTCGCCGGGTCGGATCACCTTCTCCGGGGTCTGGTAGCGCACCTTGCCCTCGT
The DNA here is from genome assembly GCF_043197485.1 of Micromonospora sp. NPDC049102. Taxonomy (NCBI): domain Bacteria; kingdom Bacillati; phylum Actinomycetota; class Actinomycetes; order Micromonosporales; family Micromonosporaceae; genus Micromonospora; species Micromonospora sp. NPDC049102. The sequence goes on from NZ_JBICTE010000019.1 coordinate 550, forward strand.
TGACGGTCTCGGACCAGTGCAGGACAGCCTTCGCGCCGCAGTCCTGTGCGGCCCGCAGCGTGGTGCTGTCGCGTTCACCGTACGGGGGGCGGAACAGGGTCGCCCGCTTGCCGAACAGCGTCTCCAGCCTGTCTGCGGCGCCGCAGATCTCGTGCTTCTGGAAGGCATACGACCGTCCGGACAGCGAGGTGTGCGTGATGGTGTGGTTCTCGACTATCCCGCCGGCCGCCTCGATCCGCCGGAAGTAGTCGGGGTGCTCCCCCGCTGCCGGTGAGTTGAGGAACATCGTGACCGGGATGTGCGCTTCCCGGATGAAGTCGGGCACCGCGGGCGGTCGAGCCAGCTCGCCGTCGTCGATGGTGATGAAGGCGACCCTCTGGTCGGTCGGCAGGCTGTGCCAGAACGGGAGCGCCCCGGTCGCGGTCATTACCACCTGCGGCGGCGGCGCCTCCGGAAAGGTCGGCACCTGGGACACGTACCAGGCCAGGCTCCCGTGGGCGGGCCTGGTCGTCGTCGGCGCGGCCGACGGGGATGGCGGGGCCGACGGTGTGCGTGTCGGGACCGAGGGGCTCGATGGGGCCGCGGTGGTCTGTGGGGGGTCCGCGACGGGTTCGGCTGAGCAGGAACTCAGCGCCAGTAGGGTCAGAAGTGTTGCGAGGAAACGGCTCCGACGAACAGGGATGGCTGACACGCCCGGAACCGTACCGAGCCGATGTCAGGATCCGGTCAGCTCGGTGACACCGGTGTGAGCTGCACGACGAAGGCGTCCGGCATCCGGAAGGTGAGGTTGTCCGGGCACCAGGGCGGACGGACCACCGTCACCCCGTCGAGCAGTGACGTCGCCTCGGCCACCACGACGGCGGCCTCCATCCGGGCCAGCACGTCACCGACGCAGCGGTGCGGCCCCGCCCCGAACGCCAGGTGCCGCCGCGATCCACGCTGCCCCGGAAGGAACTCGTCCGGCGAGCCGACGACCGCCGGGTCCCGGCCGGCGCGAGCCAGCCACAGCACGATGCTGGTGCCCGCCGGCACGGCCGTGTCGCCGAGTGTGCCTGCGGCCGCCGCCACGCGCCGCCAGGTGACGATCGGCGGTTCGAGGCGGAGACCCTCCTCCACGACGTCGGTCACCGTGACGTCACCGGAGCGCAGCCCGGCGCGTACCGCGGGTTCGCCGGCCAGCCGGTGCAGCAGCAGGGTGAGGAACTGCGAGGTGGTCTCCTGGCCGGCGACCAGCAGGAAGAAGAGTGCGCCGACCACCACGTCGGGAGGGTGCCCGGCCGCGCGCAGCTCGGCGGCCAGGCCGCCGCCGGTGGTCGCGAACTCCCGGAGTACGCGGTGGAAGCGGCCCACCTCGGCGGCGAGCGCCACCTGCCGGTCGGCGTCCAGGGGCGCCCAGAACAGCTCCAGCGCCGCCCGGGCGAACTCCTTCACCGCGCCGACCGGGGCGTCCGGCAGGTCGACCAGCCGGGCCAGCACCAGCAGGGGCAGGTCGGCGGCGAGGTCCGCGTACAGGTCGACAGGTGCGCCGGCATCGAGCGCGGCGCGCAGCCGGGCCACCCGTTCCCGGACCAGCGCCGCCAGCCACGGGCGCTGCGCGGCCACCCGCGTCGGGTGCAGTGCCTCCGCGACGATGGCCCGGATCCGCGGGTGGCTGGCGGTGGAGTTGTTCGCCAGGGTCGGCGGCAGCCGGAACCGGTGCCCGGCGAGCACCCGCAGCGCGGTCACCGGCATCGGGGTCACCGCGTCCAGGGCGTTGTCCGGTCGGTAGCGCTCCGGATCGGCGAGGACCTGGCGGACCAGCGCGTGCCGGGTGACGACGAGGTGGCGTACGCCGACGTGGTCGGTCACCTCGGCGACGTCCGGCCAGGGTGCCTCGACCTCGGACGTCCAGCCGGAGAAGAGCACGCCGACACGCTAGCCGGCGGCTCCTGGCAGGCCGGGGCGCAGCTGCCAGACGGTGGTGCGCTTCACCCGGACGCTCTCCAGAGCCTCCGGCACCGGCACGTCGTAACTGGCCAGCTCGTCGAAACGCTCCCGGGGCAGGAACGCCCGGCCGGGGTCACCGACCAGCGCCGGCGCTCCGGCCCGGGTGGCGCGCAGCAGGAACCGCAGCACCCGTCGTGCCATCGCGTCGCTGTAGAAGACGTCCCCGGCGAGCACCACCTCGGCGTCGCCCGCGTCGCCGTCGAGGATGTCGCCGAACTCGGCGTCGACGCGTACCCCGTTGGCCTCGGCATTGAGCGCGACGGCCGCGACCGCCAGTTCGTCGACCTCGACCGCCCGCACGGACGCCGCGCCGGCCCGGGCGGCGGCGATGGCCACCAGGCCGGAGCCGGAGGCGAGGTCGAGCACCCGCCGGCCGGCGACCAGCTCCGGGTGGTCGGTGACGTAGCGGGCGAGCGCCTGACCGCCGGCCCAGGCGAAGGCCCAGAACGGCGGCGGCCGGTCGCTGGAGAACTGGCCCTCGGTCAGCTCCCAGAGCCCGATCGGCTCGTCCGCCTGGTGCAGGCGCACCTCGGGGACGAAGGGGACCGGGGCCAGCCGGGCGTGCAGCCGGACGAACGTGCTGGAGAGCTCGGACACCTGCCCGATTGTTCCAGCGACCCGACGCCCGGCGTGTCGCGGGGGAGTGGTCACCGGTTCACCACTGTCGGTGAAAACACGCCCTCTGCTTGCCGTTCGGTGCGAACACACCCGTCTGTCGGCGGCGGTGTCCCGCTCCTAGCGTTGCGAGGTGGAGACGACCGAACGGAGGCGGCGGTGGTGGTGATGGTGTGGCGGTACGCGCTGCGGCTCGGGGCGTTGGTCGCCGGCGTTGCCGGGGTGACGCTGAGCCTGGCGGCACCGGCGCAGGCGGCGTTCGCCACCGAGATGAGCGGCCTGCCGGACCGGTTCACGGCCGGCGAGCAGGTGCGCACGATCTCCGCGGTGGTCTCGCAGACCGACCGGCGTGGCGGGTGCGCGAAGGTGCGCTGGTCGATGGTGCTCCGGGTGCAGGGCATCCGGCTCGACCAGGTGAAGATGGACCGGGTGGAGGAGAACGGCGACTTCCCGGTGGAGGTCCGGACCGAGGGTGACGTGGCCCGGTTGACCGACCGGCAACTTGACCCCGGCACCCTCTGCCCGGGCCGTACGGTGACCGCCCGCTACCGGGTGGCCTTCGACGGGGACGTCACCGAGGGGCGGGTCACCCTCGCCGCCGAGGCGTACGACGCCAACCTGCGCCTGCTGGCCCGACAGACCGCCACCCGCTCGGTGGTGGGTTCGGCTGCCACCGCATCCCGTACGCCGACGCCGAGCCCGACTCCGACGAAGCCGAGCGATCCGCCGAGCGAACCGGCCCAGGAGGAGAGCACCCCCGCGGACGAAACGATCGCGGACCAGCCCGTCGACGCGGCGCCGCCGCCGGCTGGCCGTCCGGTCTCGCAGACCGGCGGGTTCGGCGTGGTGCAGGCGGCGTTCCTGCTCGGTGGGTTGCTGCTCTCGCTCGGGGTGGGCCTGCTGCTGCGACTGCGTCACCTGACCAGGGCCGCGAAGAACGAGGCCGAGGACCCGCCGGTGGACCGGCTGTGGGAGCGGCCCGCGTCGACCGGGCGCTGGCACCCGGCACGCCGCTGACCGGAGGGTTGCCGGGGCCGGCGGTCTCCCGCCGGCCCCGACGGTGTCACTTCGTGAACGCCTGGAACTCGGCGATCCTGACCTGCGTCCGGGCCGGGCTGGCCGTGGCGCAGTCCGTCGTCGTGGCCGGGTCGTCGTCCTGCTCGCCGGCGTACTGCGGGCCGCCGGTGCACTGGCTGGCCAGCACCTCCAGCCGCAGGTGGGTGGCGGGGGTGGCGGGCACCGCGAACGTCCGGAGGTTGATGTCGCGGCTGTACGCCCGGTACGCCCCGCCGGGGAACGCGTCGGACGCGCTGGTGTAGACGCGCCGCCAGCGCGCCGGGTCGGCGCAGTCGGTGGTGGTCGCGTCGCAGGCGGACACCGCGAACGAGCGCAGCGCGGTGAGCGCGTTCTGACTGCCGGTGTCGGCGTCGCCGACGATCGCGGGGCGCAACATCGCGCTGACGTTCACGCGCTTGACCACCTGCGGGGCGTCACCGGCCAGCGCCACCGTGAGCTGCCGGCCGGCCACCCCGTCCAGCGAGGCCCAGTTCGTCGCCTCGGTGTCGTCGGCCACCCGGTCCAGGTTGACCCCGTCGCCGCTGATCGTGGCACCGGAGGCTGTGGACGCGAGGTTGCGGCTCAACCGCAGGTCCACGAAGCCGCTCTTGCCCGCCTCGGCGACCGCGCTGAGCCGCTGGTGCCCGAAGCCGGGCGCGACGGCCAGCAGGTCGTACGTGCCGGCGACCATCTCCACCGTGTCCGGGATCGGCGTCGCCGGGTCGGTGTCCGCGATCGGTACGGCCCGTGCCTCGTACGCGCCGACGTACACCCGGATCGGCGCGTCGGCGCTGTCTCCGCGCGGGCGCAGGGTGAGCGTCGCGTTGCCGCCCCGCGGGGAGGCGAAGCTCGGTGTCGGGTCGGTGTCCGCGGCGCCGTTGGTGACGGCGTCCCGGCCCATCCCGGAGCGGGCGAACTCGGCCCAGATCAGGTCCTGGTTGGCGCCCCCGAAGCGCAGCAGGTCGGCGGTGAGCATGTTGTCCCGCATGTCCAGCATGCTGACCTGGCTGGCAGCCTGGAGCAGGAACGAGTCGAAGACCAGTTGCGACCAGCGCCGGTTGCCCGGGCACTTGTCGGCGGGCACGGTGCCCTGCGCGCACTCCCGCTGTCGCTGCAGGGTGCCCAGGCCGTACCGCTTGACCAGCGCGGCGCGTACCCGGTAGTTGGTGGCGCCCCAGATCTCGCCGTCGGCGTGCACGGCCGGCCCGGCCGTGTTGTAGCCGATGTCGGAGTAGTTCAGCGGACTGCGGCTCAGGTCGTAGTTGCGGATGCCGCTGACCAGGTTGCCGGTGACGTAGCCGCCGGTGACGAACGGCGTCTCGCCGGGGGCCCGCAGCCCGTTCTGGAAGAGGTACTCGGCGGCCATCAGGTCGCCCCACGACTCGCCCATCGACCCGCCCTGGTGGCCGCTGATCCCGGTGTCCGGGCCGGCGATCATCCGGTTGGTGATGGCGTGGGTGTATTCGTGGCCGATCACCGTCATGTCGTAGTCGCCGTCCACGCACGGCGGGTACGGCCCGCCGGCCTGCGGCTGCCACAGGTACATGTTGGTGGTCGGCGGTAGCCCGTCGCGCGGGGTGCCCTGGTTGGCGTTGTTCCGGTTGCCGGTCAGCGCGCCCTGCTGGGCGCGGCCCTGCTCGGCGTCACCGCCCAACCCGGACGGGGTGAGGTTGACCGCCTGGAGGTTCCACGCCGACTCGGTGAAGCCCAGTTGGTACGCCCAGTCGTGCATGCGGTTGTGCATGACGAAGAGGTTGGCGATCGCCGCGTCCGCGTCGTTGCGCTGCGCGGACGTGAACACCTCCGGGTTGCACCTGGCCTGGTGCCACTGGTCGGTGAACGGGTACTCGTAGCGGCGTTCCGCGCTGGGCGTGGCCGGGACGACCGGGGTGTTGTTGCCCCACGAGAGCACCGTGTTGGCCGAGTTGCCGCGTGAGGTGAAGGTGGGCGTGCCGGTGGCCGCGTCGATGTCCCACGGCTGCCCGGTGGCCGGGTCACGGAAGGCGGCCTGGCAGCCGGGTGCCGGGTCGCCGCACCAGCGGACCCGGGGGTCCTGGCCGACGGCGAGATCCCGGGGTGGGGTGGCCGGGAAGACCGCCCAGCTCGGGTTGTCCGAGTCGAAGTCGACGAGGTCCTCGCGGACCAGCACCTTGCCCGTGCTGCCGTCCACGTAGCTGGTGAACGCCGCCGGGCGCTCGGCGTCCGCGCCGATCATGGTCACCTCGTAGGCGGCCCGGGGCCCGTCCAGCGGGGTGGGTACGGCCACGGCCCGCACGGTGTGGCTGGCCACCGTCGACGGGCTCAGCCCGGCGTCGGCGAGCGCGTCCGCGTACGCCTGCTCGGCCGTACGGGTGGCCGGCGTGGGCACGCTGGTGTCGCGGGCCAGCGAGGAGTTGACGGCGAGCACCGAGCTGCCCTGGACCGCGATGGTGACCAGGCCGTCAGGCCCGGCCGGCAGGTCGCCGAAGCGCTGCCGCAGGGTCACCACCGTGCCGCTGCCGATCGGCCTGACGAGCACCCGGTCCAGGCCGGCGACCGTCGCGGCGTCCATGCCGTACAGGTCGCGGTTGGCGGTCAGGTAGGCGCGCGCGGCGGCCTCCGGGTCGGAGGGCAGACCGGTGACGAGCGGGGTACGACCGGGACCGAGCGCCTGCGGCGTGCCGAGCCGGTTCCACCGCACGTCGGGGTCGGCGGCGCGGGCCAGCCCACGCTGGCGGGCGTCGGGTGCCGCCGTACCGATGCGGTTGTCGAGGTCGGCGGGCTGGTGCCCCTCGGCGAACGGCCCGGACGAGCGCTCGGTGGACGCGGCGGGTTCGGCGTTGCTCGTGCCGGTGGGCAGCAGCGCGGCGACTGTCGCCGTCGTCGCCAGGACGGCGATGAGCCGGCGTCGACGCCGGCTCATCGGGGGTGACCACTGCGGTTGTGGCACGGAACCTCCTCGTGGGAGCGGGATGGCCGGCGGCTGCCGACCCTCGCGTGCGCGGTAACGCATGTGCATCTGTGGATATCAGCCGCTCGAAGGCACGGCAAGGTCCACGACCGCCGACGCGCCGTCCGATCGAGATAAGTCGACTTTACAAAAGCTGCTCTTTTGTAAAAGAGCATGACGGCTGTCACTGTCGATGCCAGGACGCGAGACCCGGAGGTCCGCCATGGCTGTCGATGCCGATCCGACCGAGGCCGTCGTCTGGCGGGATGCTCGCAAACCCCTCTGGCTGCTGGCGCCTGGGCGTGGTGGCTCACCCCCGTCGTCGTCTTCGGCCTGATCCCGGTGATCGACCTGCTGCTCGGCGACGACCGGCGCAACCCTCCCGAGGAGGTGGTGCCCCGACTGGCCGCCGACGGTTACTACCGCTGGCTGACCCATCTCTATCTGCCGGCGCAGTACGCGGCCCTGGTGGTGTGCTGCGCGGTGTGGACCCGTGACGGTCTCTCCGTCGCGGGCGCAGCCGGCCCGGTCGCCACCGTGGGAGTGGTCGACGGCATCGCCATCAACACCGCCCACGAGCTGGGCCACAAGCGCGAGCGGGTCGAGCGGTGGCTGTCCAAGGTGGCCCTGGCGCCGGCCGCCTACGGGCACCTCCACGTCGAGCACAACCGCGGTCACCACGTACGGGTCGCCACCCCGGAGGATCCGGCCAGTTCGCGGCTGGGGGAGAGCTTCTGGGCGTTCTGGCCGCGTACCGTCCTCGGCAGCCTGCGATCGGCCTGGCGGTTGGAGACCGGCCGGTTCCGCGTCCGGGGTTCTCCCTGCTGGAGGTCGTCAACTACCTGGAGCACTACGGGCTGGCCCGGCAGCGCACAGCGTCCGGGCGCTACGAGAAGGTCAACGCCCGGCACAGCTGGAACAGCGACCGCATCGACAGCTCACCGCAGTTGCCCGCCGGTTACGCGACGATGGTGGTGGTGGCGCTGCTCCCGCCACTGTGGCGACGGGTGATGGACCACCGGGTGCTCGCCCACTACGGCGGCGATCGGGCACTGGCCAACACGCGGCCCCGGCGGTGAAAGCTCAGTCGCCCGGTGCCCAGTCCGGGTCGCGGCCGAATGCGGCCAGCAGATGATCCTGCTCGTCGGCGTCGGCGGGCACCGGCGTGGCGTCACGAACCAGCTTGTCGCGCCGGTAGTCGTCGACCCGCCCGGAGAACCACCGGGCGCACACGTGCACCGCGTCCGGGTCCATCCGTGGGTCGGCGCCGATCGCCACCGCCAGGTCCCAGCCGTGTACCAGGTGTTCGGCGAGGAGCTGCTGGACGTACTCGGCGGCCGGAGTCGGACCGGCCGACAGGTGCACGGTGCGGTCGATCGTGCCGGGATGGGTGACGGCGATCTCGGCCTGCGCGGCGGCCTCCCGCGCCGTCGTGATCGGGTCGGCACCGAGCACGTCACCGTCGAAGCGGTCGCCGACCTCGTCGAGGGTGCGGCCGGCGAGCAGGGGAACGCTCCACCGGTCCTCGCCGACCACGTGGTTGACCAGGGTGCGCACGTCCCAGTCCGGGCAGGGTGTCTCCTCGGACCACTGGTCGGGCCCGATCTGGTCCACCCGGTCGACAAACTCGGCCAGGCTCCGGCGGTACGCGTCCAGCAGATCCATGCCGTCGATTGTTCACTTCGGCGCGCTGGTTCGAGCCGTTTTGCCCTGGCTGGGCGTCCGGTGCGTCGGCGGCGGCCGTCGCTCAGTCCAGGTCGGCCGGAGCCAAGCCCAGCTCCCGAGCCGTGACCAGGCGTACCCATTCCCCGAACTGCCGGCGGGAGATGACCCGCTCGTGCACCGCGAGCTGCACGGCGAGGCCGTCCATGACGGCGCTGATCCGCCAGGCGGCCCCGTCCGGGTCGGCGCACTGGAAGGTGCCGTCGGCGACCCCGGCGGAGATCACGGCGGCGAGGTCCTGCCGCCAGCGCAGGTCGAGCCGGCGGGACACCTTCTCCAACTCGGGGGTACGCAGCGACTCGGACCACCCGTCGATCCACATCGACCAGGAGGTCGCCCGCCCGGCCGGCGTGTAGAGCTTGAGAATCCGGCGGAGCTTCGTCAGCGGCGGGGCGGAGGAGCGGGTGACCGCGTCCAGGCGGGCCAGGTCCTGCTCGACGGCGTACGCGAAGGCCTGCGCGAGCAACCGCTCTTTCGTGGCGAAGTGGTAGAACACAAGTGCCTGGCTCACCCCGGCGGCCTGTGCCACGTCGGCCGTCCGGGTGTTGGCCAGGCCACGTTCCACGATCACGTCGCAGGCCGTGCGCAGCAGGGCATCCAGGCGGATCTCGGCCGCACGTCTCGTCACGACCGTTACCGTAGCCCATCCACCCGAACACGAACAGTTACCGCCACCGTCCGATTCGTGGGGCAAGAGTCGGAAGTTGGACAATTCCGGGGGGTGTCATGGCTCGTTTGCCTAGCGGCATTCGTCGAGGTCGGCGGCTCAATCTCCAGGCGCGTCGACCCCTGGGTGAGGGTGCCTCACATGCATCGATATCGACCGCTGGATGATGCCGGAGTGTGACGAGCGAAAGTCAATTGAGAAATCGGGCCAGCTTACTAGGAAGCCCGCGCCCGGTGCCCCCGACCTCCCGGTCGGTGGCTTCTGCGGCGTCTCGGACTGCCCGCCCGGTGCCAGGCCGGACGGAGGGGACGCGCCGACACGGACCCCGAGTTGGCAGTCGATCGCCAGCTCGGCTAAAGTTCCCATCCGTCACCCGGGAAAGCCGGGGACGTGCGGACGTAGCGCAGCTGGTAGCGCATCACCTTGCCAAGGTGAGGGTCGCGGGTTCGAATCCCGTCGTCCGCTCGGAGCTGCCGCCACGCATGACGGGGGCAACCTCGGTGGGGTGGCCGAGAGGCGAGGCAACGGCCTGCAAAGCCGTGTACGCGGGTTCAAATCCCGTCCCCACCTCGGCAATAAAGAGTACGGGCGATTGGCGCAGTGGGAGCGCGCTTCCTTGACACGGAAGAGGTCACTGGTTCAAACCCAGTATCGCCCACCAGGTGTAGAAGCGATTCGTCGAGGCCCGTTACCGGACGTCCGGTAACGGGCCTCGACGATCTTGCCTACCTACTCGCCGGCGCGGAGCACCTCGCTCAGCCGGTCGCGCCGCCGCAGCGCCGACTCGACAGGCACGATCAGGGCGGCCGCCGCCAGCAACGCCACGCTCACCAGGCCGAGCAGCCACCACGGCAGGACCGCCGCCGGGTCGGCGGCCTGACCGGTGATCAGCCGCAGGTCGAGCGGGCCGATCGTCAGGCGTGTGAGCAGGACCCCGAGGAGCGGTCCGCACACCGCGGCGACCACCGCCGGCGGCAATACTTCTCCGGCCGCCACCCAGCGGGCGTCGCGTGGTCGCAGGCCGAGGGTCCGCAGCCGGGTCAGGGTCTGCCACCGCTCCGACGCGCTCGCGGCGGCGGCGAGCGCGAGGCCGAGCAGCCCCAGCGCCAGCAGCACCGCGGCGGCCGTCCACGCCAGCCGTAGCAGCCCCGCGGTCAGCGGCGCGACCCGCTGCGCCCGGAGGGCGTCCGCGCGCAGCACGACGTCGGCGGCCACGCCGCTTGCCGACAACGCCCGCGCCGCACCGGGGCCGGTCACCCAGACGGTGTTCGGGACGGCGGGCAGCCCGGCGGCGGCGAGGGCCTCGGCGTCCACGATGACGACGTCACCGGCACCGTCGACGGACGGCGCGGTACCGACTGCGGCGAGACGGATCGCCGGGGCGTCGTCCCGGGACAGCTGCAACCGCATCCCGGTCCGCAGGTCGCCGTTGCCCGACCGGACCAGCGCCGGGACGTCCCCGCCGCCAGGACCGGGCACCGTGAGCCGGGCCAGTGCCGGCGCGTCCGGCAGCGGGGTGCTGGCCAGCAGACGCTGGAACGCGTCGGCATCCACGACGACCAGGCGTGGGGTGAACAGCGTCGACTCGGCGAAGACGTGCGCCGAGTCGGTCACCTGCGCGACGACCACCTGCTCCACCCCGGGTGCGGCGGCGACGCGTTCGGCGACGCCGGCCGTGGCGGCCTCGGCGCCGACGTCGAGGCGGGCGTCCGCGCCGACGGTGCTCCACGCGCCGTCGGCCAGGCCCCGGCTGACCGTGGACCCGAGGATGAGCGCGAACGACGCGAGCGCCGTGGTACTCACCAGCACCAGCAGCGGCAGCGCGCGACCGGCCGTGGTGGTCGCCCGAGCGGCACCGAACACGGCCAGCGGGCGGCGCGAGCGCAGGGCCCGTCGTAGCGCCAACCGTGCCCCGACGGGCAGCAGGCGAAGCAGGACGAGCGCACCGACGAGCACGCCCAGGGAGAGGGCGCTGATCGGCAGGACAAGGTCGCCCGTCAGCTCGCCGGTACCGCTGCTGTCGGAGGCGACCGGCAGGAGACCGCCCTGGTGCAGCGTGACGAAGGCGGCGACTGCGGCGATCAGGACCGCGGCCTCCACGGCGAAGCGGCGCAGCTCGCCGGTGGCCCGGACCCAGCGCCGAGCCGCCGGGTTGGCGGGTTGACGCCGGTCCCGGCTGGCGCGGGCGGCGGCGAGGATGCCGAACGCTGGCGCGGCCACGGCCCCGGCCAGGACCACGGGAACAGCCCAGGGCCAGGAGACGTCCGGTGTCGCCACACGGGCGAGCGCGAGCCCGACCGCGGCGGCGGACAGGGAGACCGCGGTGGACTCCATGGCCAGTTCCGCACCGAGGTCGGGTAACGCCGCCCCACGCTGTCGGGCGACGCTCAGCGCCGGGCCACGGCGGGCGACCAGCAGGGCGGCGGCGAGCAGCAGGAGCAGCACCGTGGCCGTCAGCACGCCGGTGAGCAGGACGGCGGCCTGTGCCCAGGCGGCGCTGATCCGCCCACGGGCGTCGCGCAGTGCGGTGTCGAGCTGGGACTCCCACTTGAGGGAGTCGTCACGGGCGCCCGACGAGCCGGAGGTCGCCTTGAGTTCGACCACCCGGCTGGCGAGCGTCGCGGTGGTGTCCCAGGTGAGCGCGTCGGGTTCGGGGGTGAACTGGACGGTGCGCCGCAGTTGGTCCTGGTCGACGGCGAGTCGGGCGTCCGGCAACGACTCGCGCGACAACAGGCCGGCGAACCGGGTGATCCCCATGCCGTCGATGCCGGGCACGGGACGCAGGAGCGCCGGGGCGAGCAGCCAGGCGGGGTCGGCGCTGTCCGCGGGTCGGTAGATTCCGCTGATCCGGACGTCCTTCCCGCGACCGCGGCCGTCCACGAGCGGGATCCGATCACCGGGGCCGAGGTCGAGCGCGGCGGCGTCCACTTCGGAGAGTCCGACCTGCACCGGCCAGGGCGGTCCGTTGTAGGGGGCTTCGACGAACTCGCCAGGGACGGCGGGGCCGGGCGCGCTCCCGGCGACCCAGGTCACGTCCGGGCCGCCGGAGTCACCGGCCAGGTAGGTGAACTGGAAGGTACGCGGCGCGTTGCCCTCGGTGACGTTGAGGATCGGACCGCTGACGACGGCGATGGGCGGCAGCAGTGCCGCGTCGAGGTCGGGCCCGAGCGCCTGTGTCGCCCGTACGCGGAAATTGTCGACGTCCTCGGCGAGGCCCGCAGTCCGGACCCGACCGCCGGTCGGGCCGTCGTCGCGTTCCCAGGCGGCGTGTGCGAGGACGTTCGAGTCCTGGCCGGCGCGGCGGACCGTGTCCCGGACGGCCTCGTCGGCGGCGGTGCGGAGCAGCACCGGCACGGCCCCGGCGAGCAGCGCGACGGCCGCGATGACGGCGGCGGTGAGCAGCAGCGGTCCGGCGTCGGCCCGGCCACGGCCACTGATGCTGGGCCAGTGCGGCGCGAGCCACCGGCGGGTCAGCCGCCGGCTCACGGCGCCACCCGCAGGTGCGCGGCGTCCGCCCGGCGGACCTGGACGGTGACCACGACCGCGACCGCCAGCAGACATCCGGCCAGCAGCACGGCGAGCAGTGCGGCCTCGGCCGACCACGGCCAGTGTGACTGGGCGACCGGGACGGGTGCGGCGCCGGTGTCGGAGCGGACGAGCAGGGGAGCGACAACGCGGGTGGCGAGCGCGCCGACGACCGTGCCCGCCGCGAGCAGGGGCAGCAGTACGCCGGCGTGCTGGCCGAGCAGCACGGTCCGGATTCCCCGCCGGGACATCCCCAGGCCGCGCAGCCGAGCCACCTCGACGGCGCGGGCCTGCAGATCGCAGGTGACGTGCAGGACGACTCCGGCGAGCAGCAGCAGAGCCGCGGCCGGGACGATGAGCCGGAGCGCGCCCGGCAGCCCGGCCCGCAGCGGGCCGCCGGTGAGGCGGGCGGTCTCCGCGTCGCGGGTCGCGACGGTGCCCAGGTGCAGGGCGGTGGTCCGCTCGGCGGCGTCGGGACCGGCGGGGTTACCGACCCACCAGGCGTCGACCGGGAACGCCAGATCGCCGACGACGACACGTGCGCGGGACAGCGTGTCCAGGTTGGCCAGGACGGCGACGGCGCCGGGAGCGGACGGCACGGTCGGCACGACCTCGGTGACGACGATCGGGACGGGCGTGATGCCGACCATGACGCTGAGCTGGCTGCCGTTGTCGGCGCCGACCTCGTCGGCGAAGCGGGCGGAGACGGCGACGGGCACCGGGCCGGGGTCCGTGAAGGCGCTGGCGACGAGGGTTCGGGCGGCGTCCTCGGCGCCCCCGAGTTCGACGGTCGCGGCCATCCGCAGCGCGGTTCCCGTGGGCGTGGTGGAGAGCGTGACTGTCGGGTTGCCCACCTTGCTCGGGGTCGGCGGCGCGGACGTGGCGGTCCAGGGCGATGCGTCGGTGGTCCTCTCCGTCGAGCCGGGTGCGGGCACGGTGAGCGTGACGGCTACGGCTGCGGGTTCGCCGACCGTGTCGGCGGTGACCGGCAGGGCGACCGCGACGAGGCGTAACCCGTCAGCCGTCGCGCAGGCGGGCAGTCGAACCTCCCGACCGTCCAGCGGTACGACGGGACCGGTGCAGGACGTGCGGAGGCCTGTCGCGTCCTGCAACAGCAGCCGGGGCGTCACGGCGAGCGGGACGTCACCGACCGTCGTACCGCTCAGGACGAGTGGCGCCCCGGCGGCAACGGCGATGCCGGTGACCCGGGTACGTGGCGCCAGCGTGGCGGCGACGTCCGCCCATCCCCGGTCGCCGTCCACCCGCCCGCGCAGCAGTGCCTCGGCGCGGGTGGTGTCGACGGCGACCAGGCGCGGCGCCTCGCCGTCGGTGCCGAGCCACTGACCGACGGTCGTGCCGCGGTCGAGCGCCGGACTCACCGCCCCCGCGGTGGCCGCGCTGACCAGCCCGCCGTCTCCGGCCGCCGGCGCGGTACCGAGGGTGAGTGCGAGATCGGTGCCGACGGAGAGCGCGGCCTGGTCGCGCTGCGACTGGTGCCACGTCGTGTCGAAGGCGAGGCCGAAGGTCGCGGCAGCGCAGGCCAGCCCGACGAGCAGCCCGGCGGCGACCGCCTGGGGCCGGCGGGCGGCCTCGGCGACCGCCAGCGGCAGCGCCAGCCCGCGGGCGCGGTACGCCAGCCGGTCGACGCCGCGCAGTGCGGGCAGTACCACCCGGAGCGCCAGGGCGGCACCTGCGGTGAGCAGCAGCGCCGGCGCGAGCACCCGGACCGCGTCGGCGCGTGGACTGGCGGCGCTGGGCTGCGCGTACAGCTGCCACCAACCGATGGCGGCGAACACCGTGAGCATCAGGTCTGCGCCGGACCGGGCCAGCAGTTCGCGGCGGGTGCCCCGGTCGCCTGCCGTCGGGACGGGCCGGATCGCCAGGACGGTGAGCACGGCGGCGAGCACCAGCGCGCCGCCGACGACCGCGAGGACCTGCACGCCGATGATGGCCGGCCGGACGGTGAGGCCGGCGTGGTCCAGCGGCGGCAGGTGGGTCAGGCCGGCGTGCAGAGCCGACGAGGCCGGTATCGCCAGCGCGGCGGCGACGGCGGCGAGGAGCCCGGCCTCGAGTGTCGCGGTGGCGGCGAGTTGACGACCGCTGGTGCCCACGGCGGACCGCAGGGCGGTCTCGTCGGCCCGTATGCCCGCCGTCAGCCGGCCGGCGAGGACGAGTGCCGTCGCGGCCAGGAAACCGCCGAGGACGGCGATGGCGAGCACGACGGCTGCGGTGACGTGCCGCTGGTCGTCGGCGGCCCGCAGGGTCAGCGGCAGGTCGGAGGCGACACGTGCGAGCGTGACCCGGTCGCCGAGGGTGCCGGCCAGCCGTCGGTCGGCCTCGCGGACGCCCCCGGCCACGGTCTCCAGGTCACGGCGGTCCGTGTGGGACAGGTCCGGATGAGCGGTGATCTCCATCCGGTCGACGGTGGCGCCGGTGGTGAGCAGGTCGGCGAGGTCCATCAGGAAGGGGCCGTAGGCGTTTACCGGCTGGAGGAAGCGGCCGTCCCGGTAGCCGGTGGCGGAGCCGGCCGCGGCGAGGGGGTCACGGTCCCAGCCGCGCCCCGGCAGCGGGCGTACGACCCCGACGACTGTCACGTCGATGGCCGGGACGGGCGGGTGGGCCAACTCGGCACCGAGGTGCACCCGGCTACCGGGGGTGAGGTCGAGCAGTCGGGCCGTGAACTCCAGCAGCACCGCGTCGCCGGGGTGCTGTGGCCAGCGTCCGGTGACCAGTTCGGCGCGGGCCGGCAGGTCGTCCACCCCCGACAGGTACGCCTGCGCTCCGACGGTGGTGCCCGGGGCGAGCGCGGGCGGCAGGGCCCGCAGCACCGTGGACGCCCGTGCGGTCGTCGTCACCGGTAACGGTGCGAGCGCGGAGGTCACCACGCTGCGGGTGTCGGCGGCCACGGCCGGTACGTCCGGGCCCTCGACGGCGCCGGTGTAGACGGTCGCGTCGACGGCGGCGGGGGCGGCGCGGGCCATGGCGACCTCCAGCGCCCGCTCGGCGGTGCGGGTGACCAGGAGGGTGCAGGTGCCGAGCAGGGTGGCGCCGATCGTGACGACTCCGAGGAGGGCTGCCAGCAGCGGCCACTGCGCGCGGGCGCGCCGGCTGACCAGCCTCAGCATCGTCGCGTCACCCGGCGGTCGGTGCGGACGTGGACGGTTGCCCGGTCGCCTGGTCGTCGAGGTGCCCGTCCTGGATGCGGATGACCCGGTCGGCCAGGGCCATCATCACCGCGTCGTGGGTCGACACCAGCACGGTGACGCCTTCGGACTCCGCGACCCCACGCAGCAGGGCCATCACCGACAGGCCTGTCTCGGCATCCAGTTGCCCGGTGGGCTCGTCGGCGAGCAGGAGCCGGGGCGAGGCGGCCAGCGCGCGGGCGATCGCCACCCGCTGCTGTTGGCCGCCGGACAGTTCGGTCGGGCGCTGCTGGGCGTGGTCGGCCAGGCCGACCAGTTCCAGCAGCAACGCGACCCGGCGCTCGCGCTCGGCCGGGGCGACGCGGGCCAGCCGCAGCGGCGCGGCGACGTTCTCGGTGGCGGACAGCACCGGGATCAGACTGAAGCTCTGGAAGACGTACGACACCTTCTCCCGTCGCAGCCGGGACAGGCCATCCTCGTCGAGCGCGGTGACGTCGGTCCCGTCGATGTGCACGGTGCCGGCGTCCGGGCGGTCCAGGCCGCCGATGACGTTGAGCAGGGTGGTCTTGCCCGAGCCGGACCGGCCGACGAGCGCCACCATGGAACCGGCAGTCACGTCGAACGACACGCCGCGCAGAGCGTGGACGACGGTCGGCCCGCTGCGGAAGCGTCGGTGCAGGTCGCGCACGCGCAGCAGCGGCTCGGTGCTCATTCGCCGCTTCGCGAGTCGGAGTGGATCGTGATGTGGTCGGGTTCCAGGGCCAGCCGGACCCGTCGGGTCAGCGCCAGCGCCTGGCGGAACTCGCGGGGCACCTGAACGCGTCCGGCCCGGTCCATCACGGCGTACTCCTCGGCGATCATGTGCGTGTCGCCCTCCGCGTCGGTGGTGGTGCGGCGTAACACCTCGCTGCTGGTGCGACCGTCCCGGATCGCGACGGTCCGTTCGACCTGGCTGCTGACCTCCGGATCGTGGGTCACCACGATGACGGTGACGCCGTACCGCCGGTTGACGTCCCGCAGCACACCGAAGACCTCCGCGGAGGTGGCCGCGTCCAACTCGCCGGTCGGTTCGTCGGCGAGCAGGACCCGCGGTTGGTTGGCCAGCGCCACGGCGATCGCGACCCGCATCTGCTGTCCTCCGGAGAGTTGTCCGGGGCGCCGCTCGGCGCAGTCGGCGACACCGAGGCTGTCCAGCAGTTCGGCCGCGCGCTCCCGGCGTTCCTTCTTCGCGGTGCGGGCCGCCGTCATCGGCAGGTCCACCATCTCCCGTGCGGTCAGGTAGGGGATCAGGTTGCTCGCCGTCTGCTGGCGCACGAAGCCGACGGTACGCCGTCGGTAGTCGACCCGGTCGGCGCGGGACATCGACAGCAGATTCCACTTTGCGACCCGGACCCGGCCGGCGGTGGGGGCGTCGATGCCGGCCAGGATGGAGAGCAGCGTCGACTTGCCCGATCCCGAGGCGCCGACGACGGCGATCAGCTCACCGCTCTCGACGGCCAGGTCCAGTCCCTGCAGGGCCTGCACCTCGATCGAACCGGTCTGGTAGATCCGGACCAGGTTCTCGCAGACGATGAGCGCGTCCCGGCCGAACTCGGGCGCCCGGGCGGACGGCTGCGGAAGGGAGAACGGGGTGCTGGACATTGCCAGCAGTTTCGCAATCGGCGGCGTCGTTGACCATGCCCCCGGGCGGCTTTTCTGCGGTGGCGGCGAGGAATCTTCGCCGAAGGGCTGCGTACCCACGAAGTGGAGGGCGAGCAGGCCGGCGAGTCTGTCGGTGGCCTCCACCTGCGAAACGGGGCGGGCCGGCATCCTCGGGGAGGTCGCCGGCCCGTACTTCGGATCGCGTCACAGCGGCGGGGCGATGTCCCGCCGCTCCTCGACCCGGCGGTACTCGACCGGCTGCTCGGTGGTGGTCACGACGGCGGTACGGCGACGCTGGAAGATCAACGCCGTCATGATCAGCCCGAGCACGCCGGCGCCTATCAGGATCCAGCCGACCACGTCGAGGTTGATGCCGCCGACGCTCGCGTCGAGCGCGAAGGTGAGAATCGCGCCGAGCGCGATCAGGAAGATGCTGGTGCCGATACCCACGACAGCCTCCTCAGGGGGGTGTGGTGTGCTGTCGAGGTTCATCAGTACCCCGCCGTCGAGCAGCGCAATCGCCGTCGTCCGAGGGTGCCGCGTCCCCCGATCTTGGCATCGGGTAGAGTTCCCTCCGTCGCCGGCGCTTGTCGGCGGCGTGCGGACGTAGCGCAGCTGGTAGCGCATCACCTTGCCAAGGTGAGGGTCGCGGGTTCGAATCCCGTCGTCCGCTCGCGATCCGTCTCGACGGGCCCAGCGGCCAGGTCGAGCGGCAACACGGGCGATTGGCGCAGTGGGAGCGCGCTTCCCTGACACGGAAGAGGTCACTGGTTCAAACCCAGTATCGCCCACCGGATACAAGCAGGTCGGCTGGCCCGTTACCGGATCTCCGGTAGCGGGTTTCTTGTTTCCTGCCCCGCACGCCAGGAGCCGATCGCGGCGAGCAGCGGCCCCGGGTCGGGCGTTCGCCGCCGGCGGGTGCCGAGGATCAGGTCCGTCTCAGCCGTGCTTCTCTATTTTCTCTGCCGCGTGCCGGAGTGCGCTGACGAGTTCAGGGATGTGCGCGTCGGGGAAGCGGCCGGACATGCCGATCGCGGCGTACGGCGCCGAGCCGACGGTGACGGCGACGGTGCGCTCGGTCTTGCCGGCGCGCAGGGCGAAGCCGGCTTCGCGGATCTCCGCCAGGTCGGTGAGGACCTGCTCGACCGGGGTCTCGTTCGCGCTGGTCTCCCACATGGCGCGGACGTTCTCGTCGTCCTGGGAGGCCAGCAGCGCCATCCCGAGCCCGGAGCGGGTGACCGGGAAGAGGCCGATCCGGCCGAGGGCCGTGCTGGTGTCCATGCCCGGGTCGGCGTGGTACAGGTACGACATGTGGTCGCGCCAGAGCACACCCATGGCCACGGTGTGACCGTGGACGTGCAGCTCGCCGAGCGGCCCGATCGCGCGGCGGATCAGGCCCGACCCGAAGAGGCTCTGCGCAGCCAGGGCATGGATTCCCGGGCCGGGACGATAGCGGCGCCGCTCGTCCTGTTCGATCAGCCGGATGTGCGCGAGGGTCTTGAGCAGCCGGTTTGCGCGAGAAGGTTCCAGCCCGAGCCGTCGTGCGACTTCGCGTGAGCCCAGGGCCTCAGCGGAACTGGCCAGCAACTGCAGGCAGTCGAGCCCATCCTGGAGCGATTTGTTCGGCTGAGACGGCAGCATGTTGCATTTATAGCATCACTCCGTTGCGGAGCGCTACGGGCTCGTGTCGCTCAGGTTTCATCGACATGTCTTGACGGTGCTATTACTGCACCATTACGCTCGCCGCACTTGACCAACGATCCCGCCTGGTCGCCGCAGTCGACCCTGCTCGAGCAGGCGCGATGAGAGCCGCCCGGGTCGGTTTCCTCCATCACGGGGTGGGTCCGGCGGGCTGCCGCCAGGGACGGAAAGGCGCCACATGCTGCGAACCGTGGCGAGCCGGTCGGCTCGCCACGCGCCCAAGTCACGGGACGACGATGCGCCAACGAGCGGACCGTGGCTGAGCCGAGAGGTGACGAACTTGATACGACCCTCGAATGTGCACCGCCACAGGTGGCGGACGCACGTCGCGGCCGGACTGGCCGTCTTCATCGGTCTACCCATGATCGGCGTCGCGCCTCCAGCGTTCGCCGACGCCGCTGCGGCCTCCGCGGTGCTCTCGGCGACCCCGCAGTGGAACGGCATGGCCGGCAATCCCGGCGACGCCTCCGGCCAGATCTCCACGGCTGCCACGGAGCGGGGCGGCCGCCCCTGCTGGACCACGACGACGACGCCGATCACCAACGACTTCCTGTACTTCCGGGTCGACGCCGCCCGACAGCCGGCCACCACCGGGTACGCGTTCGTCAAGGTCAGCTACTTCGACGCCGGCCCCGGACACTTCACGATCCAGTACGACGGCACGGGGCAGAACCGGGCCGGCGACGCCGTCCCGCTGACCGGCGGGAACGTCTGGCGTTCCTACGTCTTCCAGTTGGCCGACGCCGAGTTCAAGGGCGATCTGCCGTCCGGCGCCGACTTCCGCATCGCCTCCTGGGACAGCCGGCTCGGGCGGTCGGCCACCGATCTGTGCGTCTCCGACGTCTCGGTCAGCTTCAGCACCGCCGAGGCGGTGCGCATCACCGCGACGAACCTGGTCTTCAGCGGATCCGAGCCGCGGACCATCCCGGTGACCTCCAGCGCGGCCAGCGTGAGCTGGGCGGTCGCCGACGAGCAGGGGGTGCCGGCGGCCAGCGGCACGGCCGCGGTGTCCGGTGGCACCGCGACGGTCAACCTCGCCACGGTCAAGCCCGGCTACTACACCCTCGGCGTCACGGCCGAGGTGGGTGGACTCCCGGTCACCCGGTACACGCCGGTGGCGCTGCTGGACGCGCTTCCCGCCGACGCCCGGAGACCCGGGGCGCCGTGGGGAGTCGGGACCCACTTCTCCCAGAGCGACCCGCCCAGTCTCATTCCCACGATGGCGAAGGTCGGTTACACCCACGTCCGCGACGCCCTGTCCTGGCAGCACGTGGAGAAGGCCGCCGGCACCTACACCATGCCCACCTACGGTGCCCCGTTCCTCAACGGGCTGGCCGCCAACGGCATGGAGCCTCTGCTGGTCGCGGCGTTCGCCAATCCGCTCTACGACGGCGGGAAGACGCCGAGCACGCCGGAGGGCCACGCCGCCTTCGCCGCCTACGCCTCAGCGATGCTCACCCTCTCCGGCACCAACAAGGTCGAGGTGTACAACGAGTTCGACGGCGGCTTCAACAACGGCCTGTGCGGTCGTACCCCGCAGTGCTACCTGCCCCTGTTGCGGGCGACCTACGCCAAGGTGAAGGCCGACCACCCGCAGGCCGAGGTCGTCGCGCCGGCCGGCGGCGGACCCGCGTGGTGGGAGGAGCTGTTCCAGATCGGCGGCCTGCAGTACATGGACCGCTTCAGCGCGCACCTCTACGGCTTCCCGGCACCGCCGGAGGTCCGCGGCGTGACCATGATCCCGACGTTCAGAGACCTGATCCGCCGCTACAACAACGGTCGCGACATGCCGATCGACATCACCGAGAACGGATACCCGACCCACACCAGCGGTGGCGTCAGCGAACTGCAGCAGGGCGACTACCTGGTCCGCACGGCCAGCCTGGCAGTGGCCAACGGGGCCAGCCGCTACTACTGGTACGACTTCCTCAACGATGGCACGACCACGTCGAACCAGGAGTACAACTTCGGCGTGATGCGCCGTCCCGGGTACCTGGGGATGAACGCCTACGCCCCGAAGCCGGCGCTGGTCACGCAGTCGGTGCTGATCCGCCAGCTCGCCGGTCTGGGCTTCCGTGCCGCCGACAACCTGGGCTCGGGTGTCTACTCGTACGAGTTCGCCGGCGGGGCCGGCAAGACGCCGGTCCGGGTGATGTGGGCGACCACACCGACCCAGGTGGAGCTGAGCACCACCACTCCCGTCACGGTCACCAACGCCTACGGCCGGTCGAACACCCTGGAACCCCTACAGGGCAAGGTGACGCTGGACCTGACCGAGCACCCGGTCTTCGCCAAGGGCAAGCCGACGGCCCTCGCGGTGAGCAACCCGAAGGTGTACTCCGTCTCGGTGCCGGACACGGTCGCCGTCGGCGACGACATCCCGGTGACGCTGAAGGTGGACCGGACCCACGGTGGTGGAGGCACGTGGACCAACTTCCAGATCGAGGACAGCACCTACGCGGTGTACGCGCCGGCCGGGCAGGTGGGAACGAAGACCGTCACCGTTCCTGGTAGCACGGTGAAGGGGCCGCGAACGGTACACGTGCGGGCCGGGTCCGGGGGATCGGCGTCGATGGTGCTGCGTGATGACGCGATGATCACCGATCCGGTCGTGGCGACCGTCGATCCGATCGTGACGTCGGTCGGGCCGCTCGGCGGGTCGCTGCGGGTCAAGATCACCAACAACAAGTCGGCGACGGCTCTGGACGTCTCCCAGATCGTGTGGACGGTGGGGACGCAGAGCGGCACGGTGACCGGCGTCGCCCCGGTACCGCCGAACTCCGTCACCTCTGTCGACATACCGGTCGCGGGGATCGTCCCGTGGAAGTCCTACGACATGTCGGTGCGCGTCGACACGGCACAGTTGGGCGCGTTCCGGGCCGATGGGACCGTCGGCTTCAACCCGATCGAGGCCGACGGACAGAACGCCGTCGTACCCGTGAATCTGGCGACCGACGGCGCGGTCGACTACCGGCGGGTTCCCTACGGCGGCGCGTCGGACCTGTCGGGCACCGTCAAGCTCACCCGCACCGCGGACGCCCTGTGGTTGACCGCCGACGTGACCGACAACGTCCACGCCCAGACGAAGACGGCCGGCAGCATGTGGGACGGCGACTCCATCCAACTGGCGATCAGCCCCGACCTTCCGGGACGGTCGACCGCCCGGGTCGAGATCGGCGCGGCGCTGCTGGGCACCGGTCCGGCCGTGTACACCTTCACGCCGCCGCCCGGCGGAGTGGCCGGAGCGACGCCCGGCGCGACGGCGGCGGTCGTCCGGACCGGGACCACCACCTCCTACCGCGTGTCGGTGCCCTGGGCCGCGCTCGGACTCACCGGTCCGCCCACCGCACCGGTCGCCCTGTCCTTCGTGGTCAACGACGACGACGACGGCATCGGCCGGGCCGGCTGGATCCAGTGGGGTGGCGGCATCGTCCTGGCCAAGAACACCGCGGAGATGCGGCCGGTGCAGGTGATGGCGCCGTGAGCTGGCCCCGGCGGGTCCTGGTCACCGGTGCGGCCGGACGGCTGGGCCGGGCCGCCCTGACGCTCTTCGCCGACCAGCTCATCCCCACCACCGGTCTCGACCTGCACGATCCGGGCGACACCCGGGCGGACCGGATGGTGACCGGATCCGCCGGGGACCCGACCGTGGTACGCGACGCCCTCGCGGGGGTCGACGCCGTCTTCCACTGCGCGGCGATCCCCGCGCCCACCCTCGGCACACCGCACGAGGTGTTCACCACCAACACCCAGGCGACGTTCACCGTGCTGGAGGAGGCGGCTCAGCGGGGCGTCGGCCGGGCCGTGATCGCCAGCAGCCTGTCGGTGACCGGCCTGCCCTGGTCGCCGCACCCGCAGACACCGGCCTACCTGCCCATCGACGAGGATCTGCCGCTGCAGGTGGCCGACCCGTACGCGCTGTCGAAGCAGACCGACGAGGCGATCGGCGCCATGATGGCCCGCCGGCACGGGATGACAGTCGTCGCACTGCGCCTGCCGCTGCTCGGCGGTCCCGGCGACCAGTTCGACACCTACGCCCGCAACTACGTCGAACACCCGTCGTGGGGGGCCAAGGAACTGTGGGCGTACCTGGACACCCGCGACGCCGCCCGCGCCGGCCTGTTGGCCCTCATCGCCCGCGTCAGGGGATTCCACGCGGTGTTCGTCGCCGCCCCGGACACCCTGAGCGCCACCGACACGGAGGCGCTGCTCGACGAACACCTACCCGGGGTGCCCCGGCGGGCGCGACAAACCGGCCGGAGCGTCGCCATCGACACCGGTCGGGCCACGCGGCTGCTCGGCTTCACCCCCGAGCACCTCTATCCACTGTCCCCACCCGGACAGCCACCATCCCCAGACCAGGAAGTGACGCCATGACACGAACGATCAGCCGCCGGCGCCTGCTCGCGGGCGCGGCCGGACTGGGCTCCGCCGCCCTCCTCGCGGCCTGCGGCAAGGGCGGCGATTCCGGTGACGCCGGCACGGTGACCCTCAACGTGTGGGGCGGTGTCCCCGCGGAGAGCGGACCCGACGCCCTGTTCGCCGCGTTCACCGCGAAGCACCCGAACATCAAGGTCAAGTACACCCGCTTCGTCAACGACGATCAGGGCAACCTCAAGCTCGACACCGCGCTGCAGGGCGGTCTCGACATCGACGTGGTCGTGTCGTACGCGCGCTCGGCCCTGGCCAAACGCGTCGAGGCGGGTCTGCTCACCGACCTCACCGACCGACTCGCCGGTGACCCGGTGTTGAAGGTTCTCGCCCCCGGCGCGAATCCGGCCAGCAACTACTTCTTCGACGGTAAGGCGTACTCCGTTCCGGCCAGCCGCAGCGTCGAGACGGTGCTGGCGAACAAGAGCCTGCTCGACAAGGCCGGCATCACCGTCCCGGCGGACTGGACGACCGCCGACTTCCGCACGATCGCCAGGCAGCTGTCCGGCAACGGCGTGTACGGGTGTCTCATCCCGCCGGACCTCGCCCGCCAGCAGCTCGGCCCGGACTTCACCTACAAGGCCGGCGGCCGCGAGTCCAACTTCGACCACCCGGCGTTCCGGGAGAACTTCCAACTCCGGCTGGACATGATGGCCGAGAAGTCCGCCGTCCCGATGACCGAGATCGTCGCGCAGAAGTGGGACGCGTTCGCCCAGACCCCGTTCCTCACGGGGAAGGTGGCGATGTGGATCTCCCAGCCGTTCGTCATGCGCTACATCAAGGACACCAAGGAGTATCCGCACGACTTCAAGACCGTTCTGCTGCCGATGCCGGCGCCGCAGAAGGGCGCGCAGTTCTGGAACACCGGTGCCTACGGCGACAACGTGGCCATCACCAAGAAGTCCAAGCACCAGGACGCCGCCTTCACGCTCCTGCAGTTCTGGCTCGGCGAAGGCGCGGCACACATGGTGCCCGGCGGCCGGCTCCCATCGCTGCCCGGGGGCGACACCGCCAAACTGGCCGCCGATCTGGGCGGACCCGACGCCGCGAAGCTGTTCGACGAGCAGTCGCTGGTCACCAACCTGCTGACCTCGGACGCGCGGATCCCCGTGGACGCCATCCAGACGGCGCACGCGGAGATCTCCACGATCATGAACGGGCTCAACCAGCGGGTCCTGCTCGGGAACATCAGCATCGACCAGTGGGCCCGGACCGCCAAGGAACAGTGCGACGCCGCGATCAAAAAGGCGGCCTAGAGACACATGCAGACTCTGGTTGGGTCGGCCCGGTCACCGGTACCGCCCGTCGTACGGGAGAAGAAGCGCCGGCCCGCCGGGGTCCGTTCCTGGTTGCCGTGGCTGTTCATCGGCCCCAATCTCGTCGGACTGGTCGCCTTCACCCTCGGTCCGATGCTGGCCGGGCTGGGCATCGCGTTCACTCGCTGGAACGTGCTGTCCGGCCTGGGCGGAATCGAGTGGGTGGGCCTGGACAACTTCGCGGACCTGTTCGCCGACCCCAAGTTCTGGAAAGCCCTGGGCCGCACCGTGTTCTTCGCCGGCCTCGGCGTTCCGCTGTCGATCGCCTTCGGCCTGCTGCTCGCACTGGCCCTCAACCGGCCGCTGGTCGGCCGGGCCGCGCTGCGGGTCGTGTTCTTCGTACCCAGCATGGTCAACACGGTCGCCATCGGTATGGTCTGGCTGCTCGTGCTCAACCCCAGCGCCGGGCTGCTCAACCAGGCCCTGCGGTTCCTGGGCCTGTCCGAGCCGCCGACCTGGCTGGTGTCCGAGGACTGGGCTCTGCCGGCGCTCGTGCTCATCCAGGTGTGGGCCGGCATGGGCTACCAAGCGGTGATCTACCTGGCCGCTCTGCAGGAACTGCCCCAGGACCTGCACGAGGCGGCGATGATCGACGGCGCTGGCGCATGGCGCCGGTTCCGCGCGATCACGTGGCCGAGCCTCATGCCGACCACGGTCTTCCTGGCGATCACGTCGTTCATCGGCACGTCGCAGGGGTTCGGGTTGATCGCCTTCCTGACCGGCGGCGGCCCGGGGGAGTCCACCACCGTGCTGGCCTACTACATGTACCAGTCCGGATTCCAGGCCTACAAGTTCGGCTACGCCGCGGCGATAGGCGTCGTCACGTTCGCCGCGGTACTGCTGCTGACGCTGCTGCTGTGGCGGTTCCAGAAGGGACGGGGGCTCTACACATGACCCGCAGCCGTACTGACCGAACCCTGCGCACCTGGGTGCTGAGCGTCGTCATGTGGGCGATCGCGGTGCTCTTCGCCCTCCCGCTGCTGTGGATGATCTCGGCTTCGCTCAAACGCAACATCGACGTGTTCACGCTTCCGGTGACGTGGATTCCCGACCCGGTCCGGTGGGTCAACTACGCCGAGGTGTGGGCCGGCGACCCGCCCCTGCTGCGCTACTTCGGCAACTCCCTGATCGTGGCCACCGTTGCCGTCGCCGGCGAGCTGTTCACGTCCTCCCTCGCCGGGTACGCCTTCGCCCGCATGCGGTTCAAGGGTCGCGACCGCCTCTTCCTGCTCTACATCGCGACCTCGATCGTGCCGACCCAGTTGCTGCTCGTGCCCCGGTTCATGTTCTTCCAGGCCGTCGGCCTGTACGACACCCTGTGGGCGCTGATCCTGCCGAGCATGTTCACCGTCTTCGGCACCTTCCTGATGCGTCAGCACTTCTCCGCCGTACCCGGGGAACTCGCCGAGGCCGCACGCATCGACGGTGCCGGCGAGTGGTCGATCTACTGGCGGATCTACCTCCCGATGGCGAAGCCCGTCCTCGCGGCACTGGCGATTCTCGGCTTCGTCTGGTCCTGGAACAGCTACGAGACGCCGCTGATCATGCTCTCCACCGACGAGAACTACACGCTTCCCGTCGGCCTGACCCGTTTCGTCGACGGCGACGGCGGCCTCGCCGGTGGGCTGTCGATGGCCGCGGCCACCTCCTCGGTCGTACCGATGATCATCGTGTTCCTCGTGTTCCAGCGCCAGTTCCTGTCCGCACTGAGCCGCACCGGGCTCAAGTGACACCGCCGGAGGCTCACGACAATGCGTGTTGAACACGCCGGACACGACATCACGGTGGTCGGCGGTGGTCTGGCGGGTGTGTGCGCAGCCATCGCCGCCGCCCGCCTCGGCCGGACGGTCGCGCTGATCAACAACCGGCCGGTGCTGGGCGGCAACTCCAGCAGCGAGGTGCGGGTCTGGGTGGTGGGTGCCACGAGCCACGGCGACAACCACTACGCCCGCGAAGGCGGGATCATGGGCGAGCTGTTCGTCGAGAACCAGTACCGCAACCCGCAGGGCAACCCGTACGTGTGGGACACGGTCGTGCTCGACGCCGTGCGGGCGGAACCGAACATCTCCCTGTATCTCAACACCGACGTCCGTGACGTCGACGCGAGTGGGCCGCCCGAGGCGCGGCAGATCCACACCGTCACCGGGTGGATGATGGGCTCGGAACGGCTCATCCACTTCTCGTCGCCGATCTTCCTCGACTGCACCGGCGACGGCCTGATCGGACACCTGGCCGGCGCCGAGTACCGCATCGGCCGCGAGGCCAGCGGCCAGTACGGCGAACCCTGGGCGCCCGCCGAGGCCGACGACATCACCCTCGGCAGCACCCTGCTCTTCTACACCAAGGACGCCGGTGAGCCGGTCACCTACGTGGCGCCGTCGTTCGCCAAGGACATCACGCAGACCAGCATCCCGCAGCAGCGCCTCATCCGGGCCGGCGACAACGGCACCGCGTACTGGTGGATCGAGTACGGCGGTGAGTTGGACACCGTCCACGACAACGACGTCATCCGGGACGAACTGTGGTCGGTCATCTACGGCATCTGGGACCACATCAAGAACTCGGGACGGTTCGACGCGGACACGATGACGCTGGAATGGGTCGGGGCCGTTCCCGGCAAGCGGGAGTACCGCAGGTTCATCGGCGACTACGTGCTGACCCAGAACGACATCATGGGCCAGACGGAGTTTCCCGACCAGGTCGCCTTCGGCGGTTGGTCCATCGACATGCATCCGCCGCAGGGCATGTACGCGACGGAGGCCGCCTCCAAGCACCTGCACCCGGACGGCGTCTACCCCATCCCCTACCGGTGCCTGTACTCGGTGAACACGACGAACCTGCTGTTCGCCGGGCGCAACGTCTCGGCCAGTCACATCGCGTTCGGGTCGACCCGGGTGATGGCCACCTGCGGGACGCTGGGCCAGGCGGCGGGAGCCGCAGCCGCCCTGTGTCTCGACGGAAAGGTGGCCCCACGTGAACTCGACACGGGTCACCTCCAGCAGACCCTGTTGCGCTCCGACGCGTCGCTCATGGGCGTGGCCGCGGCCGACCCGACCGATCAGGCCCGCACGGCGCTGGTGACGGCGTCCTCGACGCTGGACGGGATCGACGTGACCGAACCGGGTGCGCAGTGGCCGCTGACCGCCGACGCCGGCATCGTGCTGCCGGTCGATCCCGCCCTGGCGGGGCCGGAACTCCTCGTCGACGCGGCCGAGGCCACGACGCTCGTGGTCGACCTCTACGACCCCGGCCTCGGACAGAACTACGTACCGGGCACGCTTGTCGACAGCGTGCAGGTCGCGGTCGGGGCGGGCGCCCGGCAGTGGGTCCGCCTTCCGCTGGACTGGACGCCGCCCACCGCGCGCAACGCCTTCCTGCGGGTACGCGCCAACCGCGCCGTGACCCTGCACGTCGCGGACACGACAGTCCCCGGCGTTCTGTCCCTGTCCCACGTGCCGCCGGCGACGGACCTGAAGGAGCGGCAGCCGGTGCTCGAGTGGAAGAGCAGAGCCCTGCGCCGCCGGACCTTCTGCCTACGCACCGGTCCGACGGCGGCCTACTCGGCCGACAAGGTGGTCGACGGGTACCTGCGCCCCTTCGCCGGACCGCACCTGTGGATGTCGCGGCCCCTCGCCACGGACGGCGAGCCGTGGTTGCAGTTGGGCTGGGCGGAGCCGGTGACGGTGAGCCAGGTCGAGATCATCGCCAATGACGACGTCAACGAGGACCTGATCAATCTGCCCCATCACCGGATGCCGTTCACGCTCATGCCGACGCTCGTGCGCGACTACCGAATCGAGGCCCGCGTCGCCGGGGCCGGCTGGCAACCGCTCGTGTCGGTGGTCGACAACCGGCAGCGGCACCGCACGCACGGTCTCGCGGCCCCGATCGTGACCGACCGGATCAGGGTTGTCGTCACCGCCACCAACGGCACCGGTTCAGCCCAGCTGATCGCCGTGCGGGCCTACGCCTGACGGGCCGCCGTCGCAGTCCACCGAAGCAACGATCCTCGAACAGGAGACCACGATCGTGCCCCTCAATCCCATGCCGGAGACGCAGGCGCCCTGGCCCGGCCGTGACCGGCTGCGCATCACCGGCGTCCGGTCGATCGTCACCGCCCCGGAGGGCGTGCCGCTCGTCGTCGTCCGGGTCGACACCACCGATCCCGGCCTGTACGGGCTCGGATGCGCGACATTCACCCAGCGGTTCCACGCCGTCGCCGCCACCGTCGACAGTCATGTCGCGCCGCTGCTCGTCGGCCGCCATCCGGCCGACATCGAGGACATCTTCCGGATGATCCATTTTTCGTCGTACTGGCGCAGCGGCCCGGTCACCAACAACGCCCTGTCCGGCGTCGACCAGGCGCTGTGGGACATCGCCGGCAAACGGGCCGGCATGCCCGTCTACGAGTTGCTCGGCGGGCGGGTCCGAGCGGCGGCCGACACGTACCTGCACGCCGGCGGGGCCACCGTCGACGACACCCTGGAGCAGGCCCGCATCCTGCTCGCCCGGGGCTACCGGCACGTCCGGCTGCAGGTCGGCAGTCCCGGGGTGGGCACCTACGGCGCTCCGGCCACGCCCGGCGAGTACACCGGGACACCGCACCCCGGCGGGTGGGACGTGCACCGTTACCTGCGTGACACTCCGGACCTGTTCGCGCAGGCCCGCGCAGCTCTCGGGCCCGAGCCGCACCTGATGCACGACGTCCATTCCCGGCTGACCGTCAAGCAGGCTGTCGGACTGGTCCGCCAGCTCGAGGAGTACCGCTTGTTCTTCCTGGAGGATCCCATCGCCCCGGAGTTCTACGACCGGCTCGGCGAGGTCCGCGCGGCCGCACCCATGCCCATCGCCGTCGGGGAACAGGTGGCGTCGGTGGCCGACGCGGCCCGGCTCGTGACGGGTGGCGGTGTCGATCTGCTGCGTCTGCACATCTCCTCGATCGGTGGCCTGAGCCCAGCGCGCAAGCTCGTCGCCCTGTGCGAACTGCACGGTGTGGGCACCGCCTGGCATGCGCCAGCCGACGTGTCCCCGGTCGGCGCGGCGGCGAACGTCGCGCTCGACGTGACCAGCGCGGCCTTCGTCGTCCAGGAGGGCCACGAGTACGCGCCGGCCGTCCACGAGGTGTTCCCGGGCACGCTCGCACCCCGCAACGGCTTCCTCTATCCGTCGGACGCAGCCGGGTGGGGCATCGACCTCGACGAGGCGGAGGCGGCCAAGTACCCGCCCGTGGAGCACCTCCACGAACGGTGGTCGGCCCAGGTACGGCACCTCGACGGCGGGATCGTGGCCCCGTGAAGATCGACCGTGTCGAGACCTTCCTCGTGGCGCCCCGCTGGCTCTTTCTGAAGATCACCACCGATGACGGTGTCGTCGGCTGGGGCGAACCGGTCGTGGAAGGCCGCGCCGAGACCGTCCGGGCCGCGATCGGTGAGTTGTCCGACCTGCTCATCGGCAGCGATCCGATGCGCATCGAGGACCACTGGCAGGTCCTCACCCGCGGTGGCTTCTACCGCGGCGGCCCGGTGCTGTCCAGCGCCGTCGCCGGCATCGACCAGGCGCTGTGGGACATCGCCGGGAAGGTCCGGGGCGCACCCGTCCACGAACTGCTCGGCGGCCCGGTGCGCGACCGCGTCCGGATGTACGGCTGGGCGTACGGCGACACCGCCGAACAGGTCGCCGAATCCGCGGCGACGGCGATCGCCGCTGGATACACAGCCGTCAAGATCGCACCACCGGGCGCGATGGCGTTCCTGGACACCCCCGCGGGCGTGAAATCCGTCGTCGAGCTCCTGGCCAAGGTCCGCGACGCGATCGGCCCCGACAACGACGTGGCGATCGACCTGCACGGCCGGGCCTCGATCGCCGCCAGCCGTCGCCTCCTGCCACTGCTGGAGCCGTACGTGCCGCTGTTCGTCGAGGAACCGCTGCGGCCGGAGTATTCCAGCGACATCGCCCGGATCGTCACGGCGACCGCACTGCCGATCGCCACCGGCGAGCGGCTCTACACGCGGCGCGAGTTCCGGGACGTCCTGGACGCCGGCGTGGCCGTCGTCCAACCCGACCTCTCGCACGCCGGAGGCATCTCCGAGGTCCGGCGCATCGCCGCGGTCGCCGAGATGTACGACTCCGTCCTGGCCCCGCACTGCCCGCTCGGCCCGATCGCCCTGGCCGCATGCCTGCAGATCGACCTGGCCATTCCGAACTTCCTCATTCAGGAACAGGCCCTCGGCATCCACTACAACAACGGCCAGGACGGCCTGAACTATCTCGTCGACGCCGACGTCCTGCGGTTGCGCGACGGGCACGTGGAGCGACTCGGCGGACCCGGCCTCGGCATCGACGTCGACGAGAACGCGGTGCGCGAGGCGGCGGCACGAGGCCACCGGTTCCGTTCCCCCATCTGGCGCGGCCCGGACGGCGCGTTCACCGAGTGGTGACGACCCATCCGACCTCCGACCACCCCGCAACCGTGGAGATGCCATGGCACTGTTCGACCTGCCCGAAGACCGTCTGCGCAGCTACCGGCCCGCTGTCGCGGAGCCGGAAGACTTCGACAGCTTCTGGACCGCGACACTCCAGGACGCGCGCGCCCATCAGCTGAATCTCACCGTCACGCCTGTCGACAACGGCCTCGCACTGATCGACACCCTTGACGTCACCTTCGCCGGCTACGACGGCAACCCGGTCAAGGCCTGGCTGCACCTGCCCGTCACCCGCAGCGGTCCACTGCCCGCCGTGGTGGAGTACGTCGGATACGGCGGAGGCCGCGGCCTGCCGCATGAGAGACCTCTGTGGGCCATGGCCGGGTACGCCCACTTCATCATGGACACCCGAGGTCAGGGCGCGAAGGGCCCCAGGGGGGACACACCCGATCCCGACCCCACTGGTGACCCCGCGATCGCGGGCTTCACCACCCGAGGCATCGCCAGTCCGGACACCTACTACTACCGCCGGGTCTTCACCGACGGGGTCCGTGCCATCGACGCCGTACGGGAGCTGTCCGAGGTGGACCCGAGCAGAGTGGCCGTCACCGGAACCAGCCAGGGCGGGGGAATCGCCACCGCCGTGGCCGGCCTCGCGTCAGGTCTTGTGGCCGCCATGCCCGACGTTCCGTTCCTCGCCGACTTTTCCCGTGCGTTGACCATCACCGACGCCTCGCCGTACGCCGAGATCACCAGCTATCTCAAGGTCCGCCGAGACGAACGGGACCAGGTGATGCGGACGCTCTCGTACTTCGACACGGTCAACCACGCCAAGCGGGCCAGCGCCTCGGCGCTGTACTCCGTCGGGCTGATGGACCAGGCCTGCCCGCCCTCGACCGTGTTCGCCTCGTACAACCACTACGCGGGACCGAAGGAGATCCGCGTCTACCCGTTCAACGGCCACGAGGGGGGCCAGGCTTTCCACGAGATCGAGAAGCTGAGGTTTGCCGCCAAGCCACTCAGCGGGTGAGCGGGGCACAGCCGACCCGGCGGTGACCGTCGGGTGCCCGGGTCATTCGACGCCGGCCCGCCATCGGGAATCCGGTGGCGGGGCGGACCACCCGTTGCGAGACTCGGTCCGGTGCACGAGCTGGACCGCTTCCGAGCCGCCGTACACCTGTGGGCGGCCGGCGGTCCCGCCGCGGCGACGGCCGCCGCCGAGGCCCGGGAGTCGGCGGCCGGCCTGCGCAGCGTCGTCCTCGTCGAGGGGGTCAGCGACCAGCGCGCGGTCGAGGCCCTGGCGGAACGACGGCAGCGCGATCTTGGCGGCGAAGGTGTCTGCGTGGTGCCGCTCGGCGGTGCGATGAGCGTCGGTCGGTACCTGCGGCTGCTCGGACCGCAGGGCCTCGCCGTTCCGGTACGCGGGCTGTGCGACGAGGCCGAGGAGAGTTTCTTCCGCCGTGGACTGGAGCAGGCCGGCCTCGGCACCGCTTCGGACCGGCCGGCGCTGGAGGCGCTCGGCTTCGGTGTGTGCGTGGCCGACCTAAAGGAGGAATTGATCCGCGCGCTCGGCAGCACCCTCTACGACGCGACCGGTCGGGCCGTGACCAGCTACCAGGCTCACGCCGAGCCGGGCACGCCCGACGGCGCGCTCTGGTGGGAGCCCGAGTGGTCGGTGCCGGCGCTGTCGAAGACCATCTACGACAACGCGTCCCGCGTCACCGACCAGGTCTTCTTCGGCACCGACGGGGTCACCAACCTCGTCGAGAAGTGGCGTACCAGAACCGACTACCTCGGTGACGCCACGAAGGTGACCCCGCCGACGGGTGGCACGGTCACCACCACCAAGACCGATGTCCAGGGCCGGGCCGTCGAGCTGCGGCAGCAGACCGACCGGACCCAGGTCACGCCGGACCGAGCAGGAGCGGCAGATCCTGGAGTACGTGGCCGAAGGGCTGACCAAAATGGGCCTGGAACGCCGCAGCCAAGCGGCGGTCCAGGCAACCCGCCTGCTCGGCAAGACCCCTGAGCCAACCCGCTTCCCGCGATCTTGCACATTCTGCGCCGACAAAATCGACCTTGCCGCTCATATCGTC
Source organism: Micromonospora sp. NPDC049102 (assembly GCF_043197485.1). NCBI lineage: Bacteria > Bacillati > Actinomycetota > Actinomycetes > Micromonosporales > Micromonosporaceae > Micromonospora > Micromonospora sp. NPDC049102. The sequence goes on from NZ_JBICTE010000019.1 coordinate 33,800, forward strand.
AACCGGAACTGCAAGATCGGGGAGAGTCGACTCGCCGGTCAGTCGCGCAGCGGCACTGCCACGGCGCAGCTCGGTGCCGTGTGGGTCGGCGGGGCGGATCGTGATTATGCCGTTGACGCGTACGGCCGCGGTCGCGCGGCGTGTTGCCCCTTGATCGTGGGGTCTCGGTGGCGGCGCGCAGGGGCCAGAGGTCCCGTCGTCCGGGCCGGCCGGCCGGCCCGGACGACGGCCGACCGTCTCAGCGTTCCCGGACCACGGCGACCGGACAGCCGGCGTGCTGGATGACCTGCTGGCTGACCGAGCCGAGCAGCATCCCGGCCAACCCACCCCGGCCCCGGCTGCCGACCACCACCAACTGGGCGGACCGGCTCGCCTCGATCAGCGTCGCCGCTGGGGCGCCCCCGACGGGGTCGACCGTGAGGTCCAGTTCGGGGAACGTCCGTCGCCACGGTTCCACCGCCTCCTCGACGGCCGCCCGCTCGTCGGGTTTTCCGGCCGCCCCATTCGGGCCGGGCGTCCAGGCGTGCAGCACCCGCAGCGGTACCCGTCGCTGGGCGGCCCGTTCGGCGGCGAAGCCGAGCGCCACCAGTGACGGCTCCGAACCGTCCACGCCGACCGTCACCGGGTCGGCCGGGCCGTGTGCCGGGCCGTCGCGGACGATGACGACGGGACAGCGCGCGTGGGCGGTGACCGCCACCGCCGTCGATCCGGCCAGCAGCCCGCCGAACCCGCCGTGGCCCCGGCTGCCGAGCACCAGCATCCCGGCCTCGGCCGAGCGTTCCTGCAGTACCAGGGCGGGGGGCCCGTCGTACACCTGGCCGGTGACCGTCAGGCCGGGATGCGCGGCGGCGGCGTCCGCGGCGGCCTTGCGCACCAGGTCGTCGGCCTGACGGCGGGCGGTGTCGTCCGGCCAGATGCCGGGTGCCACGCCTGGGCCGACCCAACTGGCCACGGTCAGCCATTCGAAGACGTACGCCAGCCGCACCGGCTGGCCGCTGTGCTCGGCCTCGTCCAGCGCCCAGTCCAGGGCCACCGACGCGTCGGTCGAGCCGTCGTAGCCGACCAGGATCTCCGCGTCCCGCACGTCGTCCTCCTTCAGGGGTTGGTCGGGTCGGTCTCGCGGACCCACCGCCACTCGGCGACCTGCGGGTCGTCCTCGCCGTACCGGCGGGTGTAGTCGCGGGCCGCCTGCCGGGCGTCGACCATCCGCTGGCGCAGGTGCGCGGCGCGTGCGCCGAGCCCGGGCACCCGGTCGATGACGTCGATGACCAGGTGGAACCGGTCCAGGTCGTTGAGCATCACCATGTCGAACGGTGTGGTGGTGGTGCCCTCCTCCTTGTAGCCGCGTACGTGCAGGTTGTCGTGGTTCGAGCGGCGGTAGGTCAGGCGGTGGATCAGCCACGGGTAGCCGTGGTAGGCGAAGATGACCGGTCGGTCCGCGGTGAAGATGGTGTCGAACTCGTTGTCGGGCAGGCCGTGCGGGTGTTCGGTGTCGGGTTGCAGGCGCATCAGGTCGACGACGTTGACCAGCCGCACCCTCAGCTCCGGCAGGTGTTCGCGCAGCAGGTCGGCGGCGGCCAGGGTCTCCAGGGTGGGTACGTCGCCGCAGCAGGCGAGGACGACGTCGGGCTCGCTCTCGTCGTCGTTGCTGGCCCACTCCCAGATGCCGAGGCCTCGGCGGGTGTGCTGGATCGCCTCCTCGACGGTGAGCCAGTTCGGCGCCGGCTGCTTCCCGGCCACGACCACGTTGATGTAGTGCCGGCTGCGCAGGCAGTGGTCCATGGTGGCCAGCAGGGTGTTGGCGTCCGGCGGCAGGTAGACGCGTACCACCTCGGCCTTCTTGTTGACCACGTGGTCGATGAAGCCGGGGTCCTGGTGGGAGAAGCCGTTGTGGTCCTGGCGCCAGACGTGGCTGGACAGCAGGTAGTTCAGCGAGGCGATCGGCTGTCGCCAGGGAATGGCTCTGGTCACCTTGAGCCACTTGGCGTGTTGGTTGAGCATCGAGTCGACGATGTGGATGAACGCCTCGTAGCTCGTGAACACGCCGTGCCGGCCAGTCAGCAGGTACCCCTCCAGCCAGCCCTGGCACAGATGCTCGGACAGCACCTCCATGACCCGGCCGTCGGGGGAGAGGTGGTCGTCGCCGGGGACCGTGGCGGCCATCCAGGCGCGGTCGGTCACCTCGAAGGCGGCACCCAACCGGTTGGACGCGACCTCGTCCGGGCCGAACAGCCGGAACGTCTGCGGGTTGGCCGCGATCACGTCGCGGATCCACGGCCCGAGCACCCCTGTCGCACCGGCCATCGGCTGACCCGGCTCGGGGACGTCCACGCCGTAGTCGCGGAAGTCGGGCAGGGCCAGGTCGCGCAGCACCATTCCGCCGTTGGTCACCGGATTGGCGCTCATCCGCCGGTCGCCGCGCGGCGGCAGCGTGCGCAGTTCGTCGACCGGCGCGCCGGTGGCGTCGAACAGCTCCTCCGGCCGGTAGCTGCGCAGCCAACGCTCCAGTTCGGCGAGGTGCGCCGGGTTGTCGCGTACGCCGGAGAGGGGCACCTGGTGGGCGCGGTAGGTGCCCTCCACCTCGGTGCCGTCGACCTCACGCGGGCCCGTCCAGCCCTTCGGCGTCCGCAAGATGATCACCGGCCAGCGGGGACGCTCGACGACGCCGCCGGAGCGGGCCCGGCGTTGGATCGCCGCGATGTCGTCCATCGCCCGGTCCATGGTGGCCGCGAGGGCGCGGTGCACCACGCCCGGGTCGTCACCGGCGACCACGTAGGGCTCGTAACCCGATCCCCGCATGAGGTCGAGCAGGTCCGCCTCGGGTATCCGGGCCAGCACGGTCGGGTTGGCGATCTTGTAGCCGTTGAGGTGCAGGATGGGCAGCACCGCACCGTCGCGCGCCGGGTTGAGGAAGACGTTGGAGAGCCAGCTGCCGGCCAGCGGGCCGGTCTCCGCCTCACCGTCGCCCACCACGCAGGCGACCACGAGATCCGGGTGGTCGAACGCGGCGCCGTAGGCGTGGCTCAGGGCGTACCCCAGCTCGCCGCCCTCGTGGATCGAACCCGGCACGTCCGCCGCGACGTGGCTGGGGATGCCGCCGGGGAACGAGAACTGCCGGAACAGCCGGGACATCCCGGCCTCGTCGCGTGCGACGTCGTGGTAGCGCTCCGACCAGGTGCCCTCCAGCCACGTGTTGGCCACGATCGCCGGGCCGCCGTGCCCGGGACCGGTGACCAGCATGGCGTTCAGGTCGCGGGCGACGATCACCCGGTTCAGGTGGGCGTAGATCAGGTTGAGCCCGGGACTGGTGCCCCAGTGCCCGAGCAGCCGGGGTTTGATGTCGCCGAGGGTCAGCGGCTCGCGCAGCAGAGGGTTGTCCAGCAGGTAGATCTGCCCGACGGTGAGGTAGTTCGCGGCGCGCCAGTAGGCGTCCAGTCGGCGCAGCTCGTCGTCGGTGAGCGCGCGCTGCACGTCGAGAGCGGTGTCCATGATGCTGCCTCTCGCGGGTAGGGGGTGGGTGTCCGGAGTCCAGCCTCGCCGTTGCGGACGCGGCCGGTCAGGGTCGTTGGTCCCGGGTCGGGCGGGCGGCGGGCCCGGTGAGCGGCATCTCGGCGAGACCGCGTACGACGACCACCGGGGCGGGGGAGTGGTAGAGCAGGGACTGGGCGACCGCGCCGAGCATGGCGCGTCCCGGTTCGTCGCCGCGGGCGGCGACCAGCGCCACCTGGGCCGACCGTGAGGTGTCGATGAGGACCTGGGCGGGGTCGCCCCGCACGACCCGGCACTCGGTGGGCACCCCGGTGTTCCGGTCGATGTGGCGGGCCAGCGCCTCGCCGAGCTGCTCGGCGAGCGCGTCGGTGTCCTCGTCGTTCTCCACCACCCGCAGGGCCACGAGGCGCGCTTCGCGTTTGGCGGCACACTCCACGGCCCACCGTAGGGCGAGGTGGGAGCTGGGCGAGCCGTCCACCCCGGCCAGGACCGGGCCCTGCGGCGGCGGTTCGCGGCGGACCACCAGAAGCGGGCAGTCGGCCCGCGCGGCCAACTGCACGGCGGGCGTATCCGCCGGGACGCACTGACCACTGCCGGCCATTCCGCTGTCGCCGACCGCCAGCAGGAAGGCCGTCTCGGAGCGGCGGATGAGGGTGGGCAGCATGGCGCTCTCGACGATCTCGGCGCGCACGGTCAGACCCGGTTCGACCTGGTGGGCGAGCTGGGCCGCACGGGTGATCAGACTCTCGGCCGCGTCGCGGGGCGCGGCGACGCTCTCCGCCGCGAAGGCCGCGTGCCAGTCGAAGGTGTGCACCAGGTGCAGGGGCCGACCGTGACCGGCGGCCTCCTGGGCGGCCTGCTCGACGACCGGGAGGTCACCGTCCGAGCCGAGGCCCACCAGCACCTCCGCGCCGGCCGATGCCGCCATCCGATACCACCTCCCGGGCGTCGCGCCCGGCACGACCGCGCTGTTCCTCCACCGAGGGTAGTCGCGTGGTCGCGGTGCGCGGGTCCGATCGGCCCGGGCCGCCGAAGGGTCCAACCCTCATGGAGTACGCGGACCCGAGGAGTTCTGTCAACAAATGTTGACAGCAGTGGCGTTGTCAACGTATGTTGACGACATGAGTCAGGCGACGGAACTCGCGGCGGCAGCCGGCAGCACCGACCCCCGGGTCGGGCTGCGTGCCGTCCGCGCGCTGCGCCGGCTGCTCGAGCGACTCGAGGTGGTCCAGGTGGACAACGCCCGTCGACAGGGCTGGTCCTGGCAGGAGATCGCCGACGCGCTCGAGGTCAGCCGGCAGGCGGTGCACAAGAAACACGCTGGGCGACCAGCGGTCAACCAATCCTGGGAGGCGTGATGTTCGAACGGTTCACCGACCGGGCGCGAGGCGTGGTCCGGCGGGCACTCGAGGAGGCGCGGGCCGAGGGCCGGCGGCCGATCGGCACCGAACACCTGCTGCTCGCCCTGCTCAGCGACGAGGACGGCCTCGCCGGCCGCGTGCTGGCCGACGCCGGGGTACGCGCCGACGACCTGCGCGAGCGGGTCCGCCGGCACACCACGGGCGGGGGCGCCGGCCTCGGCGACGCGGACGCGGCGGCGCTGCGGGAGATCGGCATCGACCTGGCCGCGATCGTGGCCCGCATCGAGCAGTCCTTCGGCCCCGACGCGCTGCGCGAGGCGGTACCGGCGCCCCGCCGTCGCTGGGGGCGTCGCCGCTACCTGGGCGGGCCGTTCTCGCCCCGGTCGAAGAAGGCCCTGGAGCTGTCGCTGCGCGAGGCGCTGCGGCTGCGCCACAAGCACATCGGCACCGAGCACATCCTGCTCGGGGTGCTGCGCGAGGGTCAGGGGCTGGGCGCGCTGGTGCTCACCGAGGCGGGGGTCGACCTCGACGATCTGCGCCGCCGGGTGGAGACCGCGCTGCGAACGGCGGCATGACGGTCGCGTACGCGTTGAAACCTGTCTGTGGCACTTCCGACGCCGGCGGCTCGCCGGGTCGCTGACGGCGGCCCGGTGCTGCACACTGACGCCGTGGATGCTGGACAGGACAGGCGCCCCTCGGGTGGCGACGGCGGGCTGCGCTCGGCAGTGGTGGTCAACCCGGCGAAGGTCGCCGATCTCGACGAGCTGCGCCGCACCGTGAACGACGCTCTGGCCGCCGCCGGGTGGCCCGAGCCGCAGTGGTTCGAGACGACCGTCGACGACCCGGGCCGGGGCCAGACCGAGCAGGCCGTCAAGGCCGGCGTCGACGTGGTCTTCGCCTGCGGCGGCGACGGCACCGTGATGTCCTGCGTCAGCGCGCTCGTCGGCACCGACGTGGCCCTCGCCGTGCTGCCGCAGGGCACCGGCAACCTGCTCGCCGCCAACCTCGGTCTCTCCACCGACCTCGCGGCGGGGCTCCAGGTCGCCGTCGAACGCGGTCGGCGGCTGCTCGACGTCGGCGCGGTGGAGGACCAGTACTTCACCGTGATGGCCGGCATGGGCTTCGACGCCAAGATGCTCGAGGCCACCAACGAGACCGCCAAGGCCCGCATCGGCTGGCCGGCGTACGTCGTGGGTGCCGTGAAGCACCTGCGCGACCGGCCGATGCGGGTGCAGATCCGCATCGACGACCGTCCGCCGGTGCGTCGCCGGGTGCGATCGGTGCTGATCGCCAACGTCGGCCGGCTGCAGGGCGGCGTACACCTGCTCACCGAGGCCGAGCCGGACGACGGCTGGCTCGACGTCGCCGTCCTCACCCCGCGTAACCTGCGCCACTGGCTCGCGCTCGGCTGGGCCGTGGTCCGCCGCAGCGGCCAGGTGCCGCAGATGGAGGTCTTCCGCGGCCGGACGGTGGTGGTCACCAGCAACCGCCCGCAGCCGCGGGAGCTCGACGGTGACCTCATCGCCACCGGTCGGGAGCTACGTGCCGAGATCCGGCCGCAGGCGTTGTGGCTCTGCGTCCCGCAGCCCGAGGACCACCCCGACCTGGCCGTGGACGCGCAGGGCGCCGGAGAGCGGGGCGAGCAGCTGATCGAGGAAGCGCGCCGTGAGTAGCACCCGTATCGTTCCAGAGACCCGGATGATGGCCGACGAGGAGCTGTCGGCCGACGACGCCTGGCGCACACTGCGCCGCAAGGGCGGCTGGCACCTGCTGCGCGACGCGTTCATCCGGTTCCGCTACGGCGACGGGTTCAGCCACTCCCGCGCGTTCGCGTTGCAGCTCTGCCTCGCCGTCGTGCCGTTCCTCATCGCGCTGACCGGTCTGATCAGCGAGCTGGGCGTCGAGGAGGGCGGCCGGGTCGTCGCCGACACCGTGCTGGCCCTCACCCCCGGCCAGAGCGCCGAGGTCGTCGGCGAACTGCTCGGCGAGGGCGAACGCGTCGAGGACGCGGGGGAGTTGGCCCTCACCCTCGGTCTGCTCACCGGCCTGGTCGCGCTGACCACCACGATGGCCCAGATCGAGCGCGGGGCCAACCGCATCTACGGCGTCGAGCGGGACCGCCCGGCCCTGTGGAAATACCTGCGGGCGGCCGTCCTGGCGGTCACCGCCGGTCTGCCCGCGCTGGCCGGCTTCCTGATCCTCGTCGGCGGCGGGGCGATGGGCGACTCGGTACGCGAGCACTACGAGTGGGGTGAGCTGGCCAACGTCGTCTGGAACGTGATCCGGTTCCCGTTGAGCCTCGGCCTGACCGTGCTCGCCGTGGCGGTGCTGTTCCGGCACGCGCCGCGTCGCAACCAACCGGGGCTGTCCTGGCTGTTCTTCGGAGCGGGCATCGCCACGGCCCTGTGGTGGCTGGCCAGCCTACTGCTCGCCGCGTACGTCAAGTTCAGCGACGGCTTCGGCCAGACCTACGGCGCGTTGACCGGCATGATGGCGCTGCTGCTCTGGGCCAACCTGACCGGTATGGCGCTCTTCGGCGGGCTGGCCTTCGCCGCTCAGTTGGAGGCGCTGCGCATCGGCGTGCAGGAGCCGGCGCGGCCCGACCTGTGGGAACCCGAGGCCGACCGGGCCGAGCTGTTCGACACCGGGGACATGTCGGCGCTCTGAGCGCGTTCGGGTGTACGTCGCACGCGGATCGGGTACCTCGCCTCGCCAGGTACGACAAGGGAGGTGCGGGGTGACCGCGGTCAAAGAGGTGGCTCGGCGTCCGATCGGTCACTTCGCCGAACGGAGCATCGCCGGGCTGGTCGCCGTCATCGGCGCCGGTGCGGCGTTCGGATTGTTGCTGTTGCTCGTCCGGGTGCGGTGGAGCCCGTTGCAGGACGCCGACCACGCGGTCGCCGAGTGGTTCAACTCGCTCGTCGCCCCACACCACGCGCTGGTCACCGTGCTCCAGGCGGTGACCGACCTGGGCGGCCGGCCGATCCTCATCTGGCTGGTCGCGATCCCCGCGATCGGTCTGCTGATCCGGCGGCAGCCCCGGCTGGCCGTCTACCTGATCGTCACGGGCGTGGGCGGGCTGATCCTCGACCCGTCGCTCAAGACGCTCGTCGGTCGGCTGCGCCCGGTGGTGGACGTCCCGGTCGCCAGCGCTCCCGGCAACAGCTTCCCGAGCGGGCACGCGCTCGGCTCGATCGTCGCGTACGGGGCGCTGCTGCTGGTGTTCCTGCCGGCGATGGCACCCCGCTGGCGCAAGCCCGCGATCGTCGGTGTCAGCGCGCTGGTGGTCCTGATCGGGCTGACCCGGATCGCGCTGGGCGTGCACTTCGTCTCCGACGTGCTGGCGGCCTGGCTGCTCGGGGCCGCCTGGCTGGGCGTCACCGCGTACGCCTTCCGGCTGTGGCGGCGTGAGCGCGGCAAGCCGGTGCCGCCGCTGACCGAGGGCCTGGAGCCGGAGGCGGGGCACGACATCGCCATCGCCCCGGCCGAGGAGCGCGTGCTGGCCCACCCCCGCTCGGCGGTGGCCGAACTGCTGGTCGGCTGGGTGCTCGTGTTCGGCGCGCTGTACGGCTTCGGCACGTACGTCAGCTTCCACGCCAAGGGCACCTTCTTCGACACCCTGGACACGGAGGTGCCCCGCTGGTTCGCCGACCGGCACACCGACGTGTTGACCGATGTGAGCTGGTGGTGGAGCAAGTTCGGTGACACCCACGCCATCCTGCTCATCTCGCTGGTGTTCTGCCCGCTGGTGCTCGCGGTGTGGCGGCGGTGGCGGCCCGTGCTGTTCGTGGTGCTGGCGATGGTCGGTGAGCTGACCCTGTTCCTCGCCGCGGCGCGGGCGGTCGACCGGCCCCGCCCGCCGGTGGAGAACCTGGACGGGCAGATGCCCACCTCCTCGTTCCCGTCCGGGCACATCGCGGCGACGATCTGCGTCTGGCTGGCGATCACCCTCATCGTGTTCCCGCGTACCGACCGCTGGTGGCGGTGGATCTTCGTGGCGCTGGCCGTGATCATGCCGGCCGGGGTGGCCACCTCCCGGATGTACCGGGGGATGCACCACCCGACCGACTTCATGGGCGCGATCCTGCTCTCCGCGCTCTGGATCGGCCTGCTCTACCTCGTGATCCGCCCCAACGCCGACCTGGCGGAGGGCAACCAACCGGCCATCGAGTCGGAGGACGTGGACACCCTCGACGACGAGCTGGCCCGCGCCGGCCGACCCGACTGAGGTACCGCGATGCTGCGGGTGATGACCTGGAACATCCGCACCGGCGGACGGGATCGTGGCGGCCCCGACCGGCTGGACCGGGTGGTCCAGGTCGTCGACCAGCAGATGCCGGACGTGCTGGCCCTACAGGAGCTGCGCGGCTTCGACCAGGCCGGGCTGATGGCCAGCGTGGCGGATCGGGTCGGGATGACACCCCACCTGGCCCGGTCCTGCTTCGGGCAGCCGGTGGCGGTCCTGGTCCGGCCGCCGTACCGGGTCGTCGGCGCGGGGACGCTGCGTCGGCCGTTCCACCACGCCGCCGCCCGCGTCGTGGTGTCCACCTCTGCCGGGCCGCTCACCGTGCTCGCCACCCACCTCTGGCCGTACTCCGGGGGACGCCGACGGATGGAGGTCGACTGGCTGGTCGCTGCCCTGCGCCGCGCCCCCGGGCCGTTGACGCTGCTCGCCGGTGACCTCAACTCGCTCGATCCGACTGTCGACCACGCCGCTCGTCTCGCCGGCCTGCCCGCCCTCTACCGGAAACGGCACCTGCGCAGACGCGGTGACGCCGTGGACACCCGGGCGGTCGCCCGGCTGCTCGCCGCCGACCTGGTCGACCTGTGGCCGTCCGCCAACGCCGGCGCGCCGGAGGCCGCAGGCCTGACCGTCCCCACCCGCTTCGGGGGCGCGGAGTTCGCGGGGATGCGGCTGGACTACCTGTTCGGCAGCCGTGCGGTGGCCGAGCGGGCGCGGGACTGCCGGGTGATCCGTGACGCGGCCACGGACACCGCCTCCGACCACTATCCACTCCTGGTCACCCTCGATCTGTGACCAGAAGGGGCACTCGGCGAATGGCGCCGCCGGGCTACCGTGCGCACAGTGACCGACCGCCCCGCCATCCGCTCGTCGCTGCCCGGGCCGCCGGCCGAGCCGCCGGAGACGCTTGCGGGCCGAGGCCCGGCGGCCGGGCGCACGACCGAGCCGGCCGCCGTCGAGTTCCCGCTCGTCGCGGCCCTCGCGCGCGGTGTCGCGCTGGTCCTGGTGCTGCCGGTACGCCTGCTCTGGGAGTTGTTCGCGGCTGCCGGTCGGCTGGTGCACCGGCACCGGCACCTGCTCAGCCCGGCGGGACGATTCCTGCGCGACTGGCTGGTGGCCCCGCTGGTCTGGGCCCTGCACCGACTGCTGTGGCGTCCGCTGCTCTGGTGCGCCCACCACCTGCTGTGGCGTCCGCCGCGCTGGATGGCCCGCAATCTCGTGTGGTGGCTCGTCGTCCGGTTCGTCCGGCTGGTCGTCGCCGCGCTGGTGGGGGCGTGGCGGGCCGCCGGCTGGCTGCTGCGGTGGGTCTACCGACTGCTGCTGCCCCCGGTCGGGCCCGGGCTGCGCTGGCTGTGGCGGCACACCGTCCGTCCACTGCTGTCGGGCATCCGCTGGGTCCTGTCGGTGACTGTGGTGCCGGTGGCGCGCGGCCTGCGATCGGTCTGGCGGGCCACCGTCACGCCGGCGGCCCGCTGGACCCGCCGCGCGGTGCTCGACCCGGCCCGGGTGGTCTCCCGCGAGGTGCTCGGCGCACTGGGGCTGCGCCGCTGACCACGGCTCACAACACCAGGTTGATCAGGATGGTCAGCACCACCGAGGCCACGATCGAGAAGAGGATCATCAGGAGGCAGCCGAGGCCACCACCGAGCGGGCGGATCTCCGTGTTACCGAAGCGCATGCGGTTCACCTGTTCGTGAGTGCGGGTTGCGGGCTGAGCAGATGGCGGATCGCCTCCGCGACGGCCGTCGGCGCGGTGGTGACCACGTTGTGCGCCGCACCCGGTACGACTGCGTGGTCGCCGTCGGGCACGAGCCGGGCCGCCTGCTCACGCCACCGCGCCGGTACGACCGGGTCACGACCCCCGGTCACCACGAGCGTCGGCGCGGCGATCCGCACGAGGTCGGCCTCGATCGCGTTGCGCACGGAGTGCGACAGGGTCGCGAAGACCCGCCAGGGCCGGGCGTCCCAGATGTCCCGGACCAGGATCGGCGCCTGCAACGGGGCCTCGCGCATGGTGTCCACCAGCCACCTGCCGAGCAGGGCTCGTCGGGACCGGGCCACCGGGTCGCTGGTCGGCCCGGCCAGGACCAGCGCGCGTACCGCCTCCGGGTGGGTCGCCGCGAGCGCGGCAGCGACCTCCGCGCCGAACGAGTGGCCCACCAGGCAGACCGGCGGCAGTCGGTACGCGGCCAGCCAGGCGGCCAGGTGGTCGGCGTGCCGGACCACGTCGTACGCGCCCCGGGGGTGTTCGGTCAGACCGAAGCCGGGCAGGTCCGGCACGTACACCGGGTGGGTGGCGGCGAGCGCGACGGCCAGCGGGGTGAGATAACGGTGCGAGACGGCCAGGCCGTGCACCAGCACCACGGGCGGCGCCCCGGTGCCCGGATCGGCACCGCGGCGCGTGTGGGTGCGCAGTCCGTCGACGAGCCGCCAGTCGCTGGTGAGACCGGCGGCCGGCCGGGGAGCGGCCAGGGCGAGCCGCAGCTCGGCCACCCCGAACCGGCCGGACGCCGTCAACCTCACAGCTCTCGGAGCCGGGGCAACAGCTGATCCTGCGCCCAGTCCAGGAACATCGGCTGGTTCTCCCCGCCGACCTGGATGATCGCCACGTGTGTGAAGCCGGCGTCGACGAACTTGCGGAACGCCTCGACGTGCGCTTCCACGTCCGGGCCGCAGGAGATGCCCTCGGCGACGTCCTCCTCCCGGACGAACTGGGTGGCGGCGGCGACGGACTCCGGCCCCGGCAGTTCGGCGTTGACCTTCCAGCCCATGCCGAACCAGCGGAACTGGTCGTGCACGATCTTGCGGCACTCGGCCTCGTCCGGGCCGTAGCAGATCGCCACCTGCCCGTAGCGGGGCTGACCGGCGCCGCCGGCGTCGTCGTACATCTCGATGATGTGCCGGTCGGGCTCGGTGGAGACGAGGCCGTTGCCGTACTCGGCGGCGAGCGTGGCCGACTGCCGGCCGGAGGCGGCGATCGCCATCGGGACGGGCCGCTCGGGGCGGTCCCAGACGTAGGCGTCGGGGACGTCGAAATGGTTGCCGGAGAAGGTCAACGTCTCGCCGTTGAGGAGCGGGCGGATGATCTGCAACGCCTCCTCGAACATCTCGTGGCGCTGCTGCACGTGGGGCCAACCGCCGACCACGTGCTCGTTGAGGTTCTCCCCGGCGCCCAGGCCGAGGGTGAACCGCCCGTCCGAGAGCGCTCCGATGGTGCTGGCCTTCTGGGCGACCACGGCCGGGTGGTAACGGCGGATCGGGCAGGTCACGAAGGACATCAGCTCCGCGCGGGAGGTGGCGTGCGCCACCGCGCCGAGCACGGACCAGGCGTACGGGGAGTGGCCCTGGGAGTCCAGCCACGGGTAGTAGTGGTCAGAGATCACCAATTGGTCGAAGCCGGCTGCCTCGGCCCGCACCGCGTGGTCCACGAGTTGCTTCGGACCGGCCTGCTCGCACATCAGGGTGTAGCCGACGCTCACCATCCCGGTATCTCCTTCTCGCTGACGGTTCGTCCCGGGATACCCAGGTCAGCAACGGTCAACCCTCCCGTCCCGTTCTCCTCGGGTGATGCTTGACGGATGCTCCGGACCCGCCTACGGTCCTCTTAACCGGTTAAGACCCTCGGTGTGGCGCACATCCTGTGGTGGGGATGACCGCCCCGTGACGGCCTGCGTTCGCGCGGGCCGTCACGGCTGTCCGCCCCTTCGAGGCGTCTACTGAACCGGTTGCGAGGACCGATCCATCGCCCTAGGCTGATGCGCGCCGCCGGGAGCCGGGCGGCGGCTGCCGGGCTGCAGCCGCCTTCCCCTGTCGCATCCCCACCCCTGCCGGGCATCGGGGGTCCTCCCTGAGGAAGGCCATGAAGACTCGACTCTCCGCCGTCGGCGCCGCGCTGCTCGCGCTGCTCCTCGCCGTGCTGGCGTTCGGCCAACCGGCGCATGCCGCAGCCGGCTTCTCCGTCGCGGGCGGCAAGCTGTACGACGCCAACGGCGCCGAATTCGTCATGCGCGGCGTCAACCACGCGCACACCTGGTACCCGCAGCAGACCAGTTCGTTCGCCGACGTCAAGGCGCTCGGCGCGAACACCGTGCGGGTGGTGCTCGCCAGCGGTGACCGCTGGACCCGTAACACCAACGCCGACGTCGCCAACGTCATCTCACTGTGCAGGGCCAACCGGTTGATCTGTGTGCTGGAGGTCCACGACACCACTGGGTACGGCGAGCAGAGCGGCGCGATCACCCTGGACCGTGCCGTCGACTACTGGCTCAGCCTCAAGGACGTGCTGGTCGGCCAGGAGCGGTACGTCATCGTGAACGTCGGCAACGAGCCGTACGGCAACCAGAACTACGCCTCGTGGGCCACCGACAGCGCCAACGCGATCAAGCGGCTGCGGGCCGGCGGCCTGACCCACACGATCATGGTGGACGCCCCGAACTGGGGCCAGGACTGGTCGTTCACGATGCGCGACAACGCCGCGTCGGTCTTCGCCGCCGATCCAGCCCGCAACACGCTCTTCTCCATCCACATGTACGGCGTCTTCGACACCGCTGCCGAGATCACCGACTACCTGGGCCGATTCCGTACGGCGGGGCTGCCCATCGTGGTCGGTGAGTTCGGCTTCAACCACTCCGACGGCGACCCGGACGAGGACACCATCCTCGCGTACAGCCAGGCCAACGGGATCGGTTGGCTCGGTTGGTCGTGGAGCGGCAACGGCGGTGGCGTCGAGTATCTCGACATGGCCAGCGCGTTCAACCCGGCCAGCCTGACCAACTGGGGGCAGCGGGTCTTCAACGGCGTCAACGGCATCCGGCAGACCTCCCGCGAGGCCACCGTCTTCGGCGGCACCCCACCTCCGACCACCCCACCTCCGACCACCCCACCTCCGACCACCCCACCGCCGACGACGCAGCCGCCCGTCGGTGGCTGCACGGCGACCCACACCGTCACCAACCAGTGGCAGGGCGGCTTCCAGGCAGAGGTACGCGTGACCGCCGGCGCGTCGGCGATCACCGGGTGGACCACCCGGTGGACCCTCGCCAACGGCCAGAGCGTCACGCAGTCCTGGAACGCGACGGTGACCAGCGGCGGCTCCACGGTGACCGCGCGGAACGTCGACTACAACGGCCGACTGGCCGCCGGCGCGAGCGCCAGCTTCGGCTTCCTCGGCGCGTGGACCGTAACCAACCCGACACCGCAGGTGAGCTGCACCGCGAGCTGAGCACGTCAGGCGACCGACGCCAGGTGGCCGGGTCCGTACCGGACCCGGCCATCGCGTCCGATCAGTGCTGCTCGCCGGTCAGGTTCACGATGACCACGCCGGCGATGATCAGGGCGATGCCCACGAGCTTGACCAGCCCGACCGACTCGCCCAGGAACACCGCGCCGATCGCCACGATGGCCGCGGTGCCCAGACCCGACCAGAGGGCGTACGCGACACCGACCGGTATCTCCTTGACCGCCTGGGCGAGCAGGAGGAACGCCAGCGCGTAGCCGGTGAGGCAGCCCAGTGTCGGCCAGATGCGGCTGAACCCGGCGGTGCTCTTGATCAGGCTGGTGGCGACCACCTCGGCGAGAATGGCGATTCCCAGCAACACGTACGCCATCAGTCCTCGCCGTCCTCGGTGGTCGGTGACACCGTCGGTGCCAGGCTAACGCCGCGGTGAACCGGTCGGCTTCAGGGCGCGTCGAGCCGGTGCGCCGCCTCGGTGGGTGCTGGTCCGCCCCGGGGCTCGGCGGCGAGGCGGGCGGCACGCATGGTGAGGTAACGCTGTTCGGGAAGGCTGCTGGTGCGGCCGGCGGCGTCCCGGTAGTCCGCGACTGCCCGCTCCCGGTCGCCGGCCATCTCGTGCAGGTGCGCGCGGACGGCGGGCAGCCGATGGTGTCCGACCAGTCGGGGATCGTCGGCCAACGCGTCGAGGGCGCTCAGGCCGGCTGCGGGTCCGTGTGCCATGGCGATCGCGACGGCCCGGTTGAGCGCCACCACCGGCGTGCCGGCCAGCCGATCGAGCACGTCGTACAGCGCCAGGATCTGGGGCCAGTCGGTCGCCTCGGTGCTGGGGGCCTCGTCGTGCAGCGGCGATGGCGGCCTGCACCTGGTAGGGGCCGACCGGGCCGCGCGGCAGCGCCCGCGTGACCAGTGCGATGCCTTCGGCGACGGCCGCCGCGTCCCAGCGGCCGCGGTCCTGTTCGGCCAGCGAGATCAGCTCACCGGAGAACCCGGTCCGCGCCGGACTGCGGGCCGCGGTGAGCAGTAGCAACGCGAGCAGTCCGGTGGTCTCGCTGTCGTCGGGCAGGTACGAGTGCAGCGCCCGGGTCAGCCGGATCGCCTCGGGCACCAGGAACGCGCGGGCGATCTCGGCCGTACTCAGTCCGCCGACCGCGCGCAGGGTCAACGCGACCGCCGAGGCGGGAGCGAGTGCCGGGTGGCAGCAGAGGAAGAGCAGGACCAGGCCGTCGTCCCGCTCGGCGGTCAACTCCTCGTCCGGGGCCGGCGCGTACCGCCGGCCGTCCGGGTCCTGGCGGGTGACCAGGTCCTCGCGGCGACGCCGGGCCTGCTCCCCGCGGATCAGTTCGATCATCCGGCGGTAGCCGACCTGGATCAGCCAGCCGCGTGGGTTGGTCGGCAGCCCGTCGGCCGGCCACTGGGTGACGGCGGCGAGCAGCGCCTCCTGTACGGCGTCCTCGGCGGTGGCGAAGTCGCCGAACCGGCGGGCGAGCACGCCGAGGACCTGCGGCGCCAACTCGCGCAGCAGGTCCTCGGTGCGAAGGTCGGTGGGCAGCGCTCAGAGCTCCTGCGACGGGGCGGACATCACCGGGTGCACCTCGATCGGCATGTTCAGCGGCCGACCGCCGGGGCCGGGCGCGGTGGAGATGTGCGCGGCCAGCTCCACCGCCCGCTGCGGGCTGTCGACGTCGACGATCCAGTAGCCGGCGAGGAACTCCTTCGTCTCGGCGAACGGCCCCTCGGTGACGACCGGCGCGCCGCCCTCGCCGGCGCGTACGATCCGCGCCTGCTGCGGGCCGCCGAGGCCCTGCGCGTCGACCCACTCGCCGGCGGCGGTGAGTTTCTCGTTGACCTCACCCATGAACGCGACGTGCGCGCGGACCTCGTCCTGGGTCCAGGTGTCGATGCCCGGGAAGTCGGTCCCGCTGGCGCTGAACTGCATCAACAGCATGTACTTCATCGTCTCGCTCCTCACCGCTGCGCACCATCGTCGGTGCTCTCACCCTGAGGTAGAAGCCGACCACACCGTTCTCGACACCCCGGAGGAAAGAAACTTCTAGCCGACCTCGTCGACCTCCAGGACCAGGCTCTGCTCCGGGTGCAGCGCGGGCAGTTGTACGCCCACCCGGGCCAGCGCCGCACCGCTGAGCGTGACGCCGGACGCCAGCCAGGGCGGCGCGGACCGCTCGATGGTCGCCGGGGCCGGCACGCCCGCCACCGGCCGTACCCGGTAACGGAGCGCCGGGTCGAGGCCGGGCAGCCGTACCGCGCCGGGGGTCTCCGCCACTGACGTGGTCAGCCGGGCCACCGCGTACACCGCTCGGGTCCTGTCCTGGTCGATGACGCCGTGCGCCCAGACGGCCGGGTCCGGGTGGTCGACCCGGACCACCCGCCCGGCGTGCAGCAGCGGGCGCAGCCGCTTGTGCAACGCCACCCAGGCGGTCAGCTCGGTCTGTTCGTCGGCGCTGATCGAGGCGATGTCCCACTCGATGCCGTGGTGACCGAACAGCGCGGTGGCCGCCCGGAAACCCAGGTCGTGTACGCGGTGGGTGGTGTGCGAGCGCTGCGGGCCGACGTGTGTGCCGACGAGTTCCGGTGGCAGCAGCAGTCCGGTCCAGCGCTGGATGCTGAGGCGTTCCAGCGCGTCGTTGCAGTCGCTGGCCCAGACCCGGTCGGTGCGGGCCAGGATGGCCAGGTCCACGCGGGCCCCGCCGGACGAGCAGCTCTCGATCTCCACGCCGGGATGGCGTCGGCGCAGCTCGTCGAGGAGGCGGTAGACCGCGAGGGTCTGCCCGTGTACGCCGGGCCGGCCGTCGTGCCCCGCCTCGGTGAGGTCCCGGTTGTGGTCCCACTTGAGGTAGCTGATGGCGGGATGCTCGGTGAGCAGCGCGTCGAGGCGTTCCAGCACGTGGTCGTACGCCTCGGGGCGGCCCAGGTCGAGCACCTGCTGGTTGCGCCACGCGGGCGGCAGCCGCCCCGGCACGGTCAGCAGCCAGTCGGCGTGCGCGCGGAACAGGTCGGAGTCGGGGTTGACCATCTCCGGCTCGACCCACAGGCCGAACTGAAGCCCCTGACCGGTCACGTGGTCGATGAGCGGTTGCAGGCCGTCGGGCCACACGCCCTCGTCGACGTACCAGTCGCCGAGCCCGGCGGTGTCGTCGCGTCGGCCGCGGAACCAGCCGTCGTCCAGTACGAACCGTTCCACGCCGATCTGCGCGGCGCGGTCGGCCAGGGCCCGCAGCCGGTCCAGGTCGTGGTCGAAGTAGACCGCCTCCCACACGTTGAGGGTCACCGGGCGGGGGGAGCGCGGATGTCCGGGCCGGGCCCGCAGGTGCGAGTGGAGGACGTGACTGAGCCCGTCCAACCCCTCGTCGGACCAGACGGCGTAGAGCAGCGGAGTGTCGTACGCCTCGCCGGGAGCGAGCCGGATCTCGCCGGGGGCCAGCAGTTCCCCGCCACCGAGGGCGGACTCACCGGTGGGTCGGCGTTCGGCGACGGTGACGTGGTCGCCGCTCCACGCGGTGTGCACAGCCCAGACCTCGCCGTGGCCGAAGCCGAACCCGGCGGTGCCGGCCACCAGCAGCAGTGTGGCGTCGTGCCCGGTACGACCGTGCCGCCCCTCGCGGACCCACGCGCCGTGCTGCCACGGGTGCCGCTGCGGGGAGCGTTCCCGGCACCAGCGGCCGGTCAGGTCGAGCAGCTCGGTGGCGACCGCCGGCACCGGGAGCACCGGCGTCAACTCCCGCAGCTCGTACGCGCCGTCGCCGTCGTTGCGGAGCCGGTGCCGGATGGTCAGCAGGCCGTGCGGGTCGAGCGTGATCTCGATGGTCAGGGCCAGCCCGGCGGCCGGGTCCGACGCCCGCACGGTGAGCAGCGCCGGAGCGTCGGCGGGCTCGTCGACGTCGATTCCGTCGAGCCGGAAGGCGGTGGACCAGTCCCGTCCGTCGCGGTGCCCGGCCAGGCCCGGTCGACCGCTCCAGCCGGCGCTCGCCTCCGGCAGCAGCGACAGCGCGGGTGGCTCGTCGAAACTGCTCGGCACCACCGGCGGCACGGTCGCTGCCACGAGCTGGCGCAGGGCGTCGTCGTCCAGGTCGCCGATGTCACCACCCCAGTGCGCCACCCGGGGCAGCCCCGGGCCGCGCGCGTCGAGCACCAGGCTGGTCCGTGCGCGGCGCAGGTGCAGGATCGTCATCCTTTGGAGGCTCCCAAGGTCAGGCCCCGGACGAAGTGTCGCTGGAGCATAAAGAAGATCACCAGGGTGGGGATCGCGACGAGCACGCTGCCCGCCGAGACCAGGTTGTTGTCGGTGAAGAACTGGCCGCGCAGGTTGTTGAGCGAGCTGGTCACCGGGAACTTGTCGCCGGTGCGCATGAGGACGGTGGCCCAGAAGAACTCGTTGTAGATCCAGGTCACCTCCAGGGTGGCCAGCGCGGCCAGGGCCGGCCGACACAGCGGCATGGTGAGCTGCCAGTACTGCCGCCAGACGCTCGCCCCGTCGACCATCGCCGCCTCGTAGAGGTCGTGGGGCAGCGCCTTCATGTAGTTGCTGAGCACGAAGACGCAGAACCCGCACTGGAAGGCGACGTTGATCAGGATCAGGCCCCAGTAGCTGTCGTAGAGCAGCTCCGAGTCGCTCATGAACTCCGGCAGCGGCACCTCGGTGAAGAGCCGGAACAGTGGGATGAGCAACGCCTGTTGCGGCAGCAGGTTGGCGGCGGTGAAGATGCCGAGCAGGACGAGGTTGATCTTCCAACTGAATCGGGCGATGACGAACGCCACGCAGGAGGCGAGATAGAGCGTCAGCAGCACCGCCGGCACCGTGATGTAGACGGAGTTGAGGAAGTGCTTGCCGAACTCCGCCTGGTCCCAGGCCGTGACGTAGTTGTCGATGGTCCAGCCGCCGAACGAGACGTAGCCGTGTGCGGCGGTGTACTGGTACGAGCGGAACGAGGTGAGCACCGCCCAGGCGATCGGGAAGAGCCAGCTCAGGGCCACGGCGATGAGGAAGCCGTGCAGCAGCATCCGCAGCGGGGTCAGTCTGCGTCGGCGGATCGGGGTGTCGACGCTCATTCCCGGTTCTCCCTTATCACGGTCGCCAGGTAGATGGTGATGAAGACGAGCGAGACGACCAGCATGATCGTCGCCAGTGCCGAGCCGAAGCCGATCCGGCTCGCCTCACCCACCACGTTCTGGGTGACCAGCGCGGAGATCAACTCCAGGCCGTTGCGGCCCTTGTTGACGACCCAGACCAGGTCGAACGCCCGCAGCGACTCGATCACGGTCACCACCAGCACGATGATGTTGATCGGTCGCAGCACCGGGAAGACGACCCGGAAGAACGTCCGGACCTCCGAGGCGCCGTCGACCGCGGCGGCCTCGCGCAGCGACGGGTCGACGCCCTTCAGCCCGGCCAGGTAGAGCAGCATGATGTAGCCGACGTGCCGCCAACCGGAGGCGAGCATGACCGCCCAGATGTTGACGTTCGAGTCGCCGTACCAGTCGGTGTCGGTGCCGAGGACGGCGTTGATCAGACCCTGGTCACGGGAGTAGAGCAGCTGCCAGACGAAGCCGATCAGCGCCAGCGAGAGCACCACCGGCAGGTACAGCGCGGTCTGGTAGAAGCGGCTGCCGCGCAGCTCCTTGTCGAGCAGGACGGCCAGGAACATGCCGAACGGGGTCGCGACCACGAACAGCACGGCCAGCCACAGCAGGTTGTGCTGGACCGCCGGCACGAACGGCGGGTAGATGTTCACCACGTCGCTGTAGTTGCGCCCGCCGACGAACTCGATCTCGTTCAGAGGGCCGATGCCGTCCCAGTCGGTGCCGGACAGCACCACGGTCGCCAGCGCCGGCAGCCAGACGAGCGCGGTGACGAGCAGCAGTGGGACGACCACCATCAGCGTGACGACCACGCGGTCGGTGGGGGACAGGAGCCGTAGCCGCCGGCGACGACCACCCGTGGAGGTGGTCGCGGCCGGCGGCGGCACGGCGTGATCCGCTTGGATCAGGGGCAGGTCGGACACGATGTCCTCCCCCTTCCGCCGTCAGTCAGTGAAGATCGACTTTTTCTGGTTCTCGATGGACGTCGTCAGGCCGTCGATGTCCTTGGGGTTCTTGATGAACTGCTGGATCGCCGGGATCATCACCGTGGACGCGAAGTCCGGCCGGGTGTCCCGGTCGAGGAACTGCGCGATCTCGGTGGCCGACCCGACCAACTCGGCGGCCTTCTTCTGCAGGGCCGTGTAGCCGCCGACGTCCGCGCCACTGTTGGCGACGAGGACGGCCGGGTCGTTCTTGAGGTTGATGTCCGCGGCCGCCTTGCCACCGAAGTACTCCAGCAGCTTGCGGGCGTTGTCCTCGTTCTTGGGCTTGCGGGCCATCATGTACCCGTCGATCGGGGCGTCCAGGGCTTTCGCGCCGATGGCCGGGTCGATCTCGGGGAAGGTGAAGAAGTCGAGGTCGTCCTGCTCGTCGTTGCTGAACTGCTGACCGACGAAGAGGCCGAGCAGGTACATGCCGCTCTTCTTCTGCTGCAACGACTGCGCGGCCTCCTGCCAGGTGCGGCCGAGGCTGTCCGGCTGGTGCAGGGGGAGCAGGCCGGCCCAGGTGTCGAAGACCTTCTTGACCATGTCGGAGGTCCAGGCCTCCTTGCCGGCCATCAGGTCGACGTGGAACTGGTAGCCGTTGATGCGCAGGTTGAGGATGTCGAAGGTGCCCATCGCCGGCCAGCCGTCCTTGTCGGCGAACGCGATCGGGGTGAGGCCGTCCTTCTTCATCTGCGCACCGAGCGCGGTGAACTGGTCCAGGGTGGTGGGCACCTGGTAGCCGTGCTGCTGCCACACCGACTTGCGGTAGAAGACCGCCCACGGGTAGTACGTCGCCGGGACGAAGTACTGCTTGCCGTCGTCGCCGGTGGACGCCTTCTTGAAGGCGTCCGAGTAGCCGGAGAGCTTGCCCCACACGTCGCTGATGTCGCTGGCCAGGCCCTTCTGCGCGAAGAAGCGCATCCGGTAGCCGGCGAACCAGGTGAAGACGTCGTCCGGCTTGCCCTGTAGGTAGTTGTTGATGTTCTCCTGGAACGTGTTGTGGTCGACCGTGTTGGTCGCGACCTGCACGCCGGACGAGGTCTTGAACCCGTCGGTGACCTTGGCGAGGACGTCCTTGGGCTTCGGGTCGGACTGGTTCGATCCGAGCGTGACGTCCTTACTGGACCCACCGGAGCCGGAGTCGTCGCCGCAGCCGGCGAGCAGACCGGTGCTCAGCAGCGCGCCCGTGCCGGCCGCACCGGCCAGCAGCGACCGTCGGTTGATGCCGGCGACGGAGGGCGGTACGAGCCGAGCCAGATATTCGGCTTGCGATCGGGGACGGGACATCTGTGCCTCCTGCGGATGAAGAGGTGCTACGCCCTGGGGCCGTCAGGTGTGGTGAGGTGCGGTCCGGCCTGTTGAATACGCATCGTGATCCACCGAGAATCCACATTGGCGAACAGGATCGGCGAGTTGGGGCCTCAAGCTACCCCTCCATAGGCCGCTGTCAAGAGGTCTGTTCGCCTCTGATAACCCAGTCGTGATGCGCCCGTTACGAGGTAAACGTTGGAAAGCAAGTCGATGTTGGAACCTGTTGACATCGATGTGTGGCCGGTGCACCCTCACCTGTCATGCGGCGATGGCAGGGTGACGGCATTTACTTCGGTGGCGACTACAACCCCGAGCAGTGGCCCGAGCAGACCTGGTCGGAGGACGTCGAGCTGATGCGGCGGGCCGGGGTCAACCTGGTCTCCGTCGGCATCTTCTCCTGGGCGCTGCTGGAACCCCAGCCGGGTCGGTTCGAGTTCGGCTGGCTGGACCGTGTGCTCGACCTCCTGCACGACGGGGGCATCCAGGTCGACCTGGCCACCGCCACCGCCAGTCCGCCGCCATGGCTGGCCCGCGCGCACCCCGAGACGCTGCCCCGCCGGGCCGACGGCGCGATTCTCTGGCCCGGTGGACGGCAGGCGTACTGCCCCAGCTCCCCGGTGTTCCGCGAACGGTCCCTGGAGTTGGTACGCGCGGTCGCCGGCCGGTACGCCGAACACCCCGCCGTCGTCATGTGGCACGTCTCCAACGAGCTGGGCTGCCACAACGTGCATTGCTACTGCGACGTCAGCGCCGAGGCGTTCCGGGAGTGGCTGCGCGAGCGCTACGGCGACCTGGACCGGCTCAACGACGCCTGGGGCACCTCGTTCTGGAGCCAGCGCTACGGCGACTGGGCCGAGATCAACCCGCCGCGTACCGCGCCGACGTTCGCCAACCCCACGCAGCAGCTCGACTTCCTGCGCTTCTCCTCCGACGAGCAGCGCGCCCAACTCCGCGCCGAGCGTGCGGCGCTCACGGAACTGGTCCGTCAGCCGATCACCACCAACTTCATGATCGGCATGGACGTGAAGCATCTGGACTACCACTCCTGGGCCGACGACGTGGACCTCGTCTCCAACGACCACTACCTGACCGCCGCCGACCCGCAGGCCCACGTCGGGCTGGCGCTCGCCGCCGACCAGACCCGTGGCGTCGCCGGCGGCGAGCCCTGGCTGCTGATGGAACACTCGACGAGCGCGGTCAACTGGCAGCCACGCAACGTGGCGAAGCTCCCCGGCCAGCTCCGCCGCAACAGCCTGGCCGACGTCGCCCGGGGCGCCGACGGCGTGCTGTTCTTCCAGTGGCGCGCCTCCCGGGCCGGCGCCGAGAAGTTCCACTCCGCGCTGGTGCCGCACGCCGGCCCGGACACCAAGGTGTTCCGCGAGGTCTGCCAGCTCGGCGCGGACCTCAAGGCCCTTGCCGAGGTACGCGGCAGTCGGGTCGACGCCGACGTGGCGATCCTGTTCGACTGGGAGGCCTGGTGGGCGGTCGAGCTGGACTCCCACCCGAGCGTCGACGTCACGTACGCCAACCGCCTCAACGCTCTCTACGGGGCGCTGTGGCGGGCCGGCGTGACCACCGACATCGTCCATCCGTCGGCCGACCTCAGCGGCTACCGGCTGGTCCTCGTACCGACTCTGTACCTCGTCCGCGACAGCGACGTCGAGGCGCTGCACCGGTTCGTGGAGGCCGGTGGCACGGCGGCGATCACCTACTTCAGCGGCATCGTCGACGAGAACGACCACATCCGCCCCGGCGGCTACCCCGGAGCGTTCCGGGACCTGCTCGGCGTACGCACCGAGGAGTTCTTCCCCCTGCGCGAGGGCGAGCGGGTCGAACTCGACGACGGCAGCACCGCCGACGTGTGGGCCGAGTGGCTGCACCCCGACGACGCCGAGGTGCTGGCGTCGTACACCGACGGGCCCTTGCCGGGTGTGCCGGCGCTGACGCGACGGCCGGTCGGCACGGGCGCCGCCTGGTACGTCGGCACCCGGCTGGACGAGCCGGCCACCGATCGGCTGGTCGCCCGACTGCTCGACGAGGCCGGCGTCCGCCCGGCGGCGCAGGCGCCGACCGGGGTGGAGGTGGTACGTCGCCGCGACGGCGAGCGAAGCTGGCTGTTCGCGATCAACCACACCGACACCGAGGTACGCGTCGCCGTGCGCGGCACGGAGTTGTTGACCGGGACGCAATGTACGGGTGAGCTGACCGTGCCGGCCGGCGAGGTGGCCGTGGTCCGCGAGGACCGGTCGTAGTGTGGTCGACGGCCACGGTGCGAAGGAGGTTCCCCAGATGCTGGCCCAGCAGCGGCAGAGCGCCATCCTCGACCTGATCCGCCAGCGCGGCGGGGTCCGGGTGAGCCACCTGGTCAGCCGGTTCGGCGTGTCCGACATGACGATCCGGCGCGACCTGGAGGTGCTGGCCGAGCGCGGCCTGGTGGACAAGGTCCACGGTGGGGCGACACTGGCCGGGCCCGGCTCGGCCGACGAGCCCGGCTTCGCCGCGAAGTCGATCCGCCAGCAGGCGGAGAAGCGGGCCATCGCCGAACGGGCGGCGACGATGGTGGAGCCGGGGATGGCCATCGCACTGTCCGCCGGCACGACCACCGCGGCGCTGGCCACCCTGCTGTCCGACGTGCATGGGCTGACCGTGGTGACCAACTCGATCCCGGTGGCCGACGCGCTCTACCAGAATCCGCGCGCCGACCAGACTGTCGTCCTCACCGGCGGCATCCGTACCCCGTCCGACGCGCTGACCGGCCCGGTGGCCGAGGCGGCGATCAGCGCGCTCAACGTCGACCTGCTCTTCCTGGGTGTGCACGGCCTGAGCCCGCGTACCGGCTTCACCACGCCGAACCTGCTGGAGGCCGGCGTCAACCGTTGCCTCATCGGGGCCGCCCGCCGGCTGGTGGTGCTCGCCGACCACACCAAGTGGGAGACGATCGGCATCGCCACGATCGCCCCACTGGAGGCGGCCGACATCCTGATCACCGACGTCGGGCTGCCGACGGAGGCACGCACCACGATCGGCGAGCAGGTAGGCGAACTGGTCGTCGTCGACCCGTGACGTGATCGACCCGGATTCCTGGAAGTTGGGGTGTTCTCTTCGGCGGAACACCCCGATTTTCAGGAATACGAGTGGATCACCCGTTCACCGGCTGGCAGGCGGCCAGGGGTCGTCGACGGGCAGGCAGACGCCGCCGTGGTCGGCCTGCCGCCCGCACCGGCGGCGATCGGGCATGATCCGGTCACAGAAGACCCAGTGTCGTACGTGCTGCGCGTCCTCGGTCGACACGGTGATGCCGGCGACGTCGACCTCTGGCATCGAGGCCAGCGATCGGGCGAGTGTGCGCGCCAGGTCCAGCGTCCCGGCCAGGTCGGGAACCGTCACCGGCAGGTGGATCACGTGCCGGGATGGCGGTCCGGCCGAGTCGGTCGGCTCGGTGAAGGCCAGCACGGCGGCCCGAGGCAGCGGTACGAAGATGCGGTCCGGTGGGATCACCACTGCCGCCTCTCGGGCCAGGCACCCTGCCGGGCCCGCAGCGCACGCTTGACCCGCGCGTTCTCCTCGCTGAGCAGCGCCAGATCGTGGTGCAGCGTGGTCAGGTCGAGCGCGATCCGGTGCAGGAACCGCCGCACCTCCCGGGGGTCGAGGCCCCGCCGGCCGAAGCCCACGGTGGCGAACTGGTGGTCGCGCACGTGCCGTGGATGCAGCCGGCCGCCGTCGTAGAGCGTGCCTCTGGTCATCGGTCACCTCCCTGTCGTCGGGTCCGTGGACGCGTCGGGGTCGCGGACGCGTCCTTTTTCGTGGTAGGTATTCGTGCAAGTCGGTTCGGAGCCGGGATTCAGTCATCCCGACGCTCTAGTTGAGACCCGACGAGAGCCGGTATGCGACTGCCACTCGCGAGGCCGTCTCTCGTCACCTTCTCGGCTGTTGGCACAGCCGCGGTTGCCGTGTTTGCACCGGGCTTCCCCGGGGGCCCGGCGATCACCCTCACCCGCAGGTCACGTTTCCAGTGGCCTCGGTATTGGTGCAACGACACCAACGGAATCCCTCAGTGGGTGCCTGGAGAGGTGAACATGGCCGCGATTAGAGAGCCGTTCGTTCGAACCCTGCGTGCCCAATGGCTGGGCCAGCAGATGCGTGAGCTGCGCGAGAAGCGTGGACTCACCCTCAAGTACGTCGCGCAGTATCTCGAGCGTGACTTCTCGTCGCTCGCTCGCTATGAGAGAGCGGAGTGGCCCTTCCGGAGAGATCTTGTCGTGGCGTTGCTGGATCTCTACGGCGTCTACGACGAGCGGGAACGGGAGCGGCTGATCCAGCTCGCACAGGACGTCTGGCGTGTCGACCGCTGGGACAACGGCTTCGACAAGACGATCTACGACAACTCGTTCATCGACTTCCCGTGGTTGGAATCGAGAGCCGATGAGGTCTGTACCTACGCGGCGCATCTGATACCCGGGCTGCTTCAGACACGCGACTACGCCGAGGCGGTCATCAGGAACGCCGAGCCGAGTTCCGCTAGTGAGGTCGATATCCGGAAATGGGTCCAACTGCGCATGGATCGACAGCGGTTGCTGGATGGCCCTCCACCGATGAGGCTCTCCGTGATCATCGAGGAGGCGGCCCTGCGGCGGCACGTCATGAGTAGAAGCGTCATGGCTGCTCAACTGGCTCACCTCGCACGCGCTACCGCGAAGCCAACTATCGAGATCCGTGTTCTCCCGCTGGCCCTCGGGCTGCACGCCGGCCTGGACGGCACTTTCTGGCTCTTCAAGATGCCTGCCCCCTACTCAGACGTCGCCCATGCCGAAACCCTCGGTGGGCGCCTCTTCCTGGAATCGGACAATGCCTCGCGGTACGTCCGCGCGTACGATCGCCCCCGGGAGGCCGCACTCAGTGCGACTGAGTCGGCGAAGCTGATCACAGCACTCACGGAGGAGCTGTCATGAGCGAGTCCACGCCTGACGTCGCCTGGCACATCAGCACCAGGAGCCCGGACAACGGCGGCAACTGCGTCGAGGCCGGGCCTGTTCTCGACGGGTCTGGTCGGGTGGCGGTGCGCGACAGCAAGGACCGGGCGTCCGCGACCCTCGTCTACGGCGTCAGCGACTGGACGGCGTTCGTCAACGGGGTGAAGGACGGCGCGTTCGCGCGCACCGAGCCGTGATCGACTCGACATCGCCGATGTCGGGGTGTCCCGGTCGGGTTGATGGCCCGACTTCGGCGATGTCGAGTTGATCAGAAGTCGGTGGCGTCACCTCCTGGTCGGCGGGCACCATGCCGGTCATGGAGGCGCACGAGGTGGCGGACCGTTTCGACCGGGCGGTGCAGCGGCTGCGGCGCACCGTCGAGAGTGGCGACTCCGACGACTGGTCGGAGCTGCTCCGGCACGCGGCGGGCGCGGGTCCGGTGGCCGTCCGGCTGGCCGTCGGGCAGCTCGCCGATCCAGACCGCGTCGTGCGCGCGGCGGCGTGTGACCTGCTCGGCTCCGCGAGCGCCGTGCACGGGGACGATCTGCGCGTGGACGCCGCGACGGCCCTGATCTCGCTGGCCGCCACCGAGACCGATCCCGAGGTGCACTGGTCGATCGCGCGCGCGTTGGGTGCCACCTGCGACCCTCACGCCCTGCCGACCCTGGTCAGCCTCGCGAGCAGCACCGACAGCGACGTACGTTTCCAGGTCGCCCTCGCGGTGCCGGCGGTGCTCGACGACCCGCCGGCCGAAGCCGGCGAGGCGGTGCTGATCGACCTGTCCGCTGACGCCGACGCGCGGGTGCGGGAGTGGGCGACCTTCGGGCTCGGTTGGGTGAGCACCGCGGACGGGAACGCCGTCCGTCGGGCGCTGTGGGACCGCACCCGCGACGTCGACCCGGAGGTACGCGCGGAAGGCGCTCGCGGGCTGGCCCGGCGGCGGGACACACGGGCGTTGCCACTGGTACGCGAGCTGCTCGCGCAGGACGAGGTCCACCCGTTCACCATCTGGGCCGCCGCCTACCTCGGTGACCCGTCACTGCTGCCGCTGCTGAAGGGCTTCGATCCGGACGCCGACCACGTCGCCGATGCCCTGCGCGAATGTGATCCGCCGCGCCGCGACCGGCGGAACGACCTGGCCTGGCAGCTACTGCTCGCCGTGCACCGGCGTCAGCCCGACTGGGCGGTCAGCGTGGCTGGCGAGCGGTGCGACCTCGACCTTCAGCTCGACATCACCGATGGTGCCGACCGTTCGGGTTACTGGTGTGTCGACGGGCTGCTCCGCCGGGCCGGCGACGATCCCGAGCGCGCGGCCGAGGAGGCGATCGCGGACCTGAGCCCGACATAGCCACGCCTCGGCGGTGATCGACTCGGATTCCCGGAAGTCGGGCTGTCCCGATCGTAGTGATACCCCGACTTGCAGGATGTCGAGTCGATCAAGCGGGCCAGGCGCGGCGCGCTCACAGCCACCTCACAGGGGGTCTGGATAGGGTGCGCGGTGAGTCAACGTCCGGCTCCATGGTGGAGCGGTCGGCTGTCGCACAGGAGTTCCGATGGTCTTCAAGAAGATGTTGAGCGCGTTCGGTGTGGGTGGTCCCAGCGTGGACACCGTGCTGGCCAACCCCAACACCCGGCCCGGCCTGACCCTCGACGGGCAGGTCAACCTCGTCGGCGGTGACAACCCCGCGGCCATCGAGCAGGTGGTGATCGGCCTGGTCACCCGGGTCGAGGTCGAGGGCCACGACACGGAGTACGCGGGCACCATGGAGTTCCACCGGATGGGCGTGAGCGGCGCGTTCCAGCTCGCGCCGAAGCAGGAGCTGTCGATCCCGTTCCAGCTCCCGGTGCCGTGGGAGACCCCGATCACCGACGTGTACGGCCAGCGCCTGCACGGCATGACGATGGGCCTGCGGACCGAGCTGTCGGTGGCCCGCGCGGTCGACAAGACCGACCTGGACCAGGTGGCCGTGCACCCGTTGCCGGTGCACGAGCGGATTCTGGAGGCGTTCCAGCGGCTCGGTTTCCGCTTCAAGCACGCCGACCTGGAGCGTGGCCACATCCGGGGCGTGCAGCAGACGCTGCCGTTCTACCAGGAGATCGAGTTCTTCGCCTCGCCGCAGTACGCGGGCACGATCAACGAGGTCGAGCTGACCTTCGTGACCAGCCAGCGTGGCGTCGAGGTGATCCTGGAGTGTGACAAGCGGGGCGGCTTCCTCAGCGCCGGGCACGACGCGTTCGGCCGCTACCAGGTGTCGCACGCCGACGTCGACCGGGTGGACTGGGCGCAGGTCGTCGACGGGTGGCTGCGCGAGACCACGTCCCGCTACGGCAGTCTGCGCTCGCAGTACGGCCACGGCCACGGCTACGGCCCGAGTCACGGTCACGGCCGGGGCGGTATGGGCGTGGGCGGGATGGTCGCCGGCGCGGCGCTCGGCGTCGCGGGCGGCATGATCGCCGGCGAGATGATCGAGGACGCGTTCGAGGGCGACTTCGGCGACTTCGGCGGCGACGAGTAGCGCGTTCCACAGACGACGGT
This sequence comes from Micromonospora sp. NPDC049102, assembly GCF_043197485.1. NCBI lineage: Bacteria > Bacillati > Actinomycetota > Actinomycetes > Micromonosporales > Micromonosporaceae > Micromonospora > Micromonospora sp. NPDC049102. The sequence goes on from NZ_JBICTE010000019.1 coordinate 63,023, forward strand.
GGCCTCCGGGAGATGCTCCCGGAGGCCACCGCGCGCTGTGCTGTCACCCGGTCAGTGCCGGGCCTTGCGCTCCGCGCTGCTGCGCCAGTTGCTGCCGGCCTTGGCCAGGCCGCGGCTACCGAGGTAGCCCAGCGTCAGCAGGGTGATCAGGAACCAGGCGTTGTCGGCCCGGAAGATGTCCACTCCGGCGGAGTTCCGACCGACGACCTGCGACGCGCCCAGTACGGCGGCCACCGCGATCAGGTAGATCCAGAACTCGGTGGTCTTGAACGCCTGCTTGGTCTCCGTACCGGGAGCCTGCATGTCGTTCCGACGCCCGTCGTGCATGACCGGCATCTGCTGCGTGTCCCGCATCATGGCGGGGTTCTGCGGGTCGTTCATGGGCCGGTTCATCGGCCTGGTGGAAGCAGCCTGCGTGCTCATCTGGTCCTCCTCAGGATGCGATGAGTCGTACCTGCCTTCCCTCGCCCCGCTACCGCGTTTCGGCCACGGCACGGTTCGCTTGCACGGCGGGGACGCCCACCGACTACCCGAGGCCGCCGACCAGGTAACACTCCCCGGCCCGAAAAAGAATCGACGACGGCCGGGCCATGCGCGTCCCCAGGGTGGAGGGCCATGATCTGCGCAGTTACAGGGATGCTGCTGCCTCAACCCGCTGCGAGGCAGCAGCATCCCCGAAGATGCTGCCTCACTCTCATGGGGTGAACGCGGCGGATGTCCGGTTCGGGGTCGTCGCGCGAGCCTACGGGTTTGGTCGACCGACGGTCGGGCACCCAGTCAGTTCCACAGCTTCTGCGAGGTGATGGACGTGCGTGAGGACGACATGCGGCAGGAGGCCGCCCGCCAGGCCGAGAACCGGATCGCCGGCGGCGTGTACGGCGAGGGCGCCCTCGACGAGGTGACAGTGCCCCGCACCGACGTGGAGACCCAACTCCAACGCGACGACCCGCTCGACCCCGCACACGAGCGGATCGACCCGCGGGTGTTGCACGACGGCGGCCCGGTCGGCGGGCAGGGCGCGGTGACCACGACCGGTGGCACCGCCGGGCCGGCGAGCGTACGCCGGGTGGCCCGCCAGCCGGAGCGGCATCCCGGCAAGGTGGCCCCGACGACGACAGGTGACGCCACCACCGGCGGCATGAGCACTCCGACGGGCGGCGGGACCAGCGACCAGTCCACCTCGGCGACCGGCCCGGGCAAGTCCATCCGGGACCGTTCCACCGACCGACGGTGATCCCACCCCGCGCCCCCGCCGACCAACCGGTCAGCGGGGGCGACGGGGTGGTCGGTCAGCGGCAGGGGCGCAGGATGCCCAGACGCTGGGTGGCCCGGGTGAGCGCGACGTACAGGTCACTGCGCCCGCGCGGCGACTCGGCCACCATCCGGTCCGGGTCGACCACCAGCACCGAGTCGAACTCCAACCCCTTGGCCTGCGCGACGGTCAGCACGACCACCCGACTCTCCAGCTCCGGGTGCTCGCCCACGGTGGCCTCGGGAAGCGCGGCGGTCAGCGCCGCACCGAGCGCGTCCACCCGGCCGGCCGGCACGATGACGCCGAGCCGGCCCTCGGCGAGCCCGGCGGCCTCGCGGGTCACCGCCGCCACCAACTCCGCGGGTAGCTGCTCGTCGGGCACCGCGCGGTCCCACGGGGGTACGCCGCTCTCCCGCACCGAGCGGGGTGGCCGCAACTGGGGGTCGATCTCGGTGAGTACGTCGGCGGCGACCGCCATGATCTCGGCCGGTGTGCGGTAGCTGATCGTCAGCTCGGTCAGCCGCCAGCGCTGTGCCACGTACGGGGCGAGCGCATCGGCCCAGGAGGGTGTCCCGGCGAGCGCGCCGGTCTGCGCCACGTCCCCGACGATCGTCATCGACCGGCTCGGGCAGCGGCGCATCAACAGCCGCCACGCCATCGGCGACAACTCCTGCGCCTCGTCCACGATGACGTGGCCGAACGCCCAGGTGCGGTCGGCGGCGGCGCGCTGCGCGGTGGTCAGGCGGTCGGCCTCCTCCTGCCGCTCGAGTAGCCGGTCCGCGTCGATGAGGTCGGTCACGCCGAGGATCTCACCGCCCTCGGCCTCGTCCTCCACGTCGATCGAGCGGGAACCGCGGGCGATCTCCAGCACGCCCTCGGCGTACTCCCGCTCCATCACGCGGATGCGTTCGCGCCGGGCGGCGGCGGCCCGTTCGTCCTCGCCGAGCAGTTCGGCGGCCTCGTCCAGCAGCGGCACGTCGGCGGGTGTCCAACCGCCCGGCTCGCGGTGCAGCCGTGCCCGCTCGTCGTCGGTGAGCATCGGCGCGGCGGCGGCGATCCGGTCGGGGTCCGCGTACAGGTCGGCGAGCAGGCGCTGCGGGGTGAGCACCGGCCACAACCGGTCGAGTACGGCCTGGACCTCCGTCTCCTCGCGCAACTCCCGGCGGATCTCGGCGCGGTCAGCCTCGTCGAGCAGGTTGTCCCCACCGAGCGGGTCGGCGCCGATCCGCTCGGCCACCTGGTCGGCGAGCGCGTGCACGATTTCCACGTCGAACAGCGCCCGCGCCAGGTTGTGCGGGCGCTCGGTGCGGCGTACCCGGTCCCGCGCGGCGCGCACGGTTTCCGGGTCGAGAATCAGCACCTCGCGCTCGATCTCGATCTCCAGTGGCTCGTCCGGCACCCACTGCCGGTCCCGCACGGCCAGGGCCAGCACCTCGGCGAGCACCGCACGACCCTTGAGCGCCGCGGTCTGGGCCGGCTCGGCGCGCCGGGCGCTCACCCCGGGAAACAGATCCCCCTGGGTACGCAGCAGCACGCCCGTCTCGGCCAACGTGGGCAGCACCTGGGAGATGTAGCGCAGGAACGTCGCGTTCGGGCCGACCAGCAGCACACCGCGGCTGGACAGCTCCCGCCGGTGTGTGTAGAGCAGGTACGCCGCCCGGTGCAGCGCGACGGCGGTCTTGCCGGTGCCGGGGCCACCCTGGACGACCATCACGCCGGGCAGGTCGGCGCGGATGATGCTGTCCTGTTCGGCCTGGATGGTCTCCACGATGTCGCGCATCCGGCCGGTGCGACCGGCGTTCAGGGCGGCGAGCAGGGACGCCTCACCGGTCAGCTCCTCGTGCCCGCCGGGGGAGGCGCTGTCGATGTCGAGGACCTCGTCGTTGAGCCCGGTCACCTTGCGCTGGCGGGTACGCAGGTGCCGGCGACGGCGTACGCCCTGCGGGTTGGCGGCGGTCGCGAGGTAGAACGGCCGAGCGGCCGGGGCCCGCCAGTCCATCAGCAGCGGGTCGTAGTCGCCACTGGTGTCGAAGATCCCGATCCGACCGATGTAGCGGCGGGAGTCGTCGTCGCCGTCGAGCCGCCCGAAGCAGAGGCCATTTTCCACGGCGGAGAACTGCTCGACCTGGTCGGCGTACATCGCCACGGAGCTGTCGCGCTGGGAGCGGTCCTGGAGGGTGCCGCCGGTGTTGCGCAGTTCGGCGGTGAGTCGGCGGGTGGCCTGCTCACGCAACCCGTCCAGCCGGCCGTAGAGCATCGAGACGTACTCCTGCTCGCGGCCGATCTCGTCGTCGAGCGGCAATTCACCGGTACCGCCGGAGTGCCTTGACAAGCCGTCTCCCTAAAGATTAGAATCCAATGCAGGAACGGCTTTTAAGCCGTTCTTTTTTGTGTCCTCGAATTGTCGAAGATAGCGCGGTCGGCCCGCTGTCACCAAGCCGACCGGGCCGATACGAGTCACACAGAACGCCGGGCCGACCATCTGGTCGACCCGGCGTACGCGTATCGGGGACGTCAGCCGCGAGCCACCTGGTAGAGCCGCTCCGGGGTGACCGCTCCCGCGAGCACCCGCCCGTCGTCGGTGAGCAGCACACTGAACAGCTTGCCGGTGAGCAGCCGCCCGTTGCCCCACTCCCCGCTGACCGCCGGCAGCCCACCGAGCAGCTTCGAGACGTTCGCGTCCGATGCGTCGCCGGAGGGCTTCCCGCCCGGGGCCGCGCCGAGGCGGGCGATCAGGACGGTGGTCCATCCCTCGCCGACCGTACGCACCTGCGGGTCCCGACCCGGCGCGGCGTGCGCCGGCCTGCCCCCGGTCGGGCGCTCGGCGGTCTCCTCGGCGACGGTCACGCCCGGGGGCGGGTTGAAGGCGAACTGATCGGCGTCGGGGCGGCGGTAGTCGACCTGGGTGAAGGCCATCTCGAACGCCGGCTGGTCGCTGCCCTTGGCGAGCACCTCGAAGCGCAGCGGCACGTGCTGCTTCGCGTCGATGGCGATCCGTAGCTGGTGCACGAGCGAGTCGCGGTCACGCGGCTGGAGCACCAGCTCGTAGGCGTCCCGCCCGGCGACGGTGGCCGAGCGGCCGACGCTGACCTGGGTGCTCGGATCGATGGCGCCCAACGCCAGGTCGGCGGCCTCCTGCGGAGTGGCGGGCAGGCTCGGTGTCGCCTCGGGCGTCGCCCTTCCGGCGTCCTTCGCCTCGCCCAGGGTGCGGTGGCGGGCGGTGTTGCTGCGGCTTTCCCAGGTCCACACGTCCCGCCCGTTGCGGATCACGTCCTGCTGGCCGAGCGTGTCCACCAGGGCGACGCGCTGCCGGTCCGGGCCCGAATACCAGACCCGCAGAGTGTGCGTACCGGTCAGCAGGGTCGTCAGGTCGTTGCCGGGGATCAGCCCGACGAGCGGCGGCAGGCCGAGGTCGGCGCGCTGCACGACGGTCCCGGACAACCCCTCCAACTGCGAGGTCTGCAGGTCCACCAGAAGCTGGGCGGCGGTACGCGGCGGCAGGCTCGGCTCCGCCTCGGCGGCGAACGTGCCGACGACGGCGCCTCCACCGATGACGGCGACGCCGGCGGCCGCCGGGACCAGCCAACGCAGGACGGGACGGCTTCTCAGGATCGACATGGTGGCTACCTCCTACCCGACATCCTGCCCGGTCGGCGCTGTGAGGGCGCTGAGGACGCCGAACTGGCGGCATTGACCCAGGTGGCACCCTTGAGCCGTGCGGTTGTTGGTGGTGGAGGACGAGGCCCGGCTGGCGGCCGCGTTGCAACGTGGCCTACAGGCGGAGGGCTTCGTGGTCGACGTGGCGGCGACCGGCCCCGCCGGCCTGGACGTGGCACGCCACGGAGGGTACGACGCGATGATCCTCGACGTGATGCTGCCCGGCCTCTCCGGCTACGAGGTGGTGCGTCGGCTCCGGGCCGAGCAGCACTGGCTGCCGGTGTTGATGCTGTCGGCCAAGGACGGCGAGTACGACCAGGCCGACGGCCTGGACTGCGGCGCCGACGACTACCTGACCAAGCCCTTCTCGTACGTGGTGCTGCTGGCCCGCCTGCGGGCGCTGCTGCGCCGGGGAGCGCCGGAGCGTCCCACCGTGCTGGCGGTCGGCGACCTGCGACTGGACCCGGCCCGTCGACGGGTGACCCGGGCCGACGCGGAGGTGACCTTGACGGCCCGCGAGTACGCGCTGCTGGACTACCTGATGCGCCGCCCCGGCCAGGTGATCTCCAAGATCGAGCTGCTGGACCACGTGTGGGACGCCAGCCTGGAGACCGCGCCCAACGTGGTCGAGGTGTACGTCGGCTACCTGCGCCGCAAGCTCGGCCGGGATCGGCTGGAGACCGTCCGGGGCGCCGGCTACCGGCTGGCGACGTGACGCCCGCCGACCCGGGGAGCGGCCGGAGCGGCTGGTCACCCCGTTGGGGTCTGCGCGGACTGGGCCTACGGGGCAGGCTCCTGGCGCTCGGCGTGTTCGGGCTCACCATCGCCCTCGCCCTCGGCGGAGTGGTGCTGCTGGGCGCACTCCGTTTCGTGCTCCAGCGCAGTGTGGACACCGAGGCGTTCCGGACCGCCGACGCGGTGGCCCTGCTCGCCGCCGAGGACGCGCTGCCCGACCCGCTGCCGGTGGCTGGTGGGCAGGTCCGGGTCCAGGTGATCGACGCGCAGGGCCGGGTCCGGGCCGCCTCGATCGACGCGGACCGGCTCGTGCCCATCGTCCGCCCCGAATGGTTGGACACCGGCCAGCGGCAGCGCCTGGACGTTCCCGCCGAGCGGGTCGGGCTCCGCGGACCGGTCCGGGTGGTCGCCGTACCCGCCGGCTCGGCCGCCGATCCGCTGACCGTGCTGGTCGCTCGCTCGATGGCCGACGTACGGCAGAGCACCCACGTGGTGCGCACCATCCTGCTGGTGGCGTTCCCGCTGCTGGTGGTGGTCCTGGCCGGGGTGGCGTGGCGGGTTGTCGGCGCGACGTTACGTCCTGTGGAGGCGCTCCGCCGGGGCGCTGAGGAGATCACCGGTCGGGCCGGCGCCGGCCGCCTGCCGGTGCCCGCCTCCGCCGACGAGATCCACCGGCTGGCGGTCACCCTCAACGGGATGCTGGACCGGCTGGAATCGGCCCGGACCCGGCAGCAGGCCTTCGTTTCCGACGCCGCGCACGAGCTGCGGAGCCCTCTCACCAACATCCGTACCGAGCTGGAGGTGGCCCAGCGACTCGCCGATCGGACGGACTGGACGGCGGTGACCGTCAACCTGCTCGCCGACACCGAGCGGTTGAGCCGACTGGTCGACGACCTGCTGCTGCTGGCCCGCCTGGACGAGATGCCTCCGGCGCGGGGGACCGGCCCGGTCGACCTGACCGCGCTGCTGACCGAGGTCGCCGCCCGGTATCCGTCGCCGCCGGTGCTCCTCGTGCCGTCCCCCGGGCCGTTGTGGACGGCCGGCAACGAGACCGAGCTACGGCGGGTGCTGGCCAACCTCGTCGACAACGCGGTCCGGCACGCGGGCGGCAGCGTCATCCTCACGGCCGAGCCGCACGACGCGGCGTACCACCTGGTGACGGTGACCGACGACGGCCCGGGCATTCCGACGGCCGATCGAGGGCGGGTCTTTGATCGTTTCACCAGGTTGGACGACGGGCGGGGCCGTGACGACGGCGGAGCCGGCCTGGGCCTGGCCATCGTCTGGGAGTTGGTGCGGCGCGCCGATGGCGTCATCACCCTGACCGACGCCGACGACCAGCCGGGGCTGCGGGTGCGCCTGCTGCTGCCGGCGGTGCCACCCGAGGGTGAGGAACTGCTTCACCGACCGTGACGAGCAGAGGCAGCCCACATTCCTCATACGCGCCCTTTGCTCTGCTTCAATCGAGGCAACAGGCACGGGGAGTGCCCGAGTGGACGCCGAGCTGGCGGCGCGACCTCGCCGTTTTCGCAGCTCCGGTGCAGTGATGCCTCCGCTGAAGCAGAGCAAAGGGCCCGTGAAGGGCGGTGGGCGGGCAGGTCACTGCTCTGCGTCACCAGGACGGCAGTCGGCCTGCGGTTCACAGCACGTGACGCCGGCGAAGGGGTCAACCGGCCGGGGCTCAGCGGCGGCGGGTGCAGACCTGGTTGGCGCTGGCGACGGTGTCGGTGGACCAGACGACGGCGACGGTGAAGCAGTAGTCGTTGGCGCGGTTCAGCGCGTACACGATGTAGCTGTCGGTGCCGGCGGGCAGCGTGGCGATGGCGGTCTTCTCCTGCCCGGTGCGGCCGGCGGAGACGACCACCGGGCCCTCGCCGCCGGCCGGGTACGTCCACCGCAGTGCGATGTTGTCCCGGTTGTCGCGCAGGGACACCGTGCCGGGCGGGGTGCCCGGCGCGGCGGCCGGCGTGGCCGTGCCGGCCGCCGGGGTGCCGGTGGTGGGCGGCGCGCCCGTGCCGCTCGGGCCGGCGCTCGGGGAGCCGTTGACCGGCCCGGACTTCGGGTCGTCCCCGTCGCCGACGCGCGCCACGCCGGCGATCACCGCCGCCGTGCCGAGCAGCACCACGACCATGCCGGCCACCAGCACCGGCACCAGCCGGTTACGGGCCGGCGTCGGCGCCCGGTGCACGGGCACCGGCAACAACCGCGACGGCGTGTACGGCGTCAGCGGCGCGGAGGGCCGATCCGGTTCGGCCGCCGCGCCGGGGCGGTACAGCCGGTAGACGCCAGACGCCTCCTCGGTGCCCCCCGTGAACCCGGCGACCGACGGGGGCACCGGCGGGACGTTGGGGTGCGGGGCAGGGTCGTCCGGCGGGTCCGACGGGTCCGGCGGCCAGCGGAAGCCCGGCGAACCGTCCGGCTCGTCGGCCGGCACCCGCGGATTCGGGACCGGGCCGCTGTGGGTGACCCCGGGGCCGGCCAGACCCTCGGCCAGCTCCGGCTCGACCGGCGCGGACGGGTGGTAGGCCGCCTCGAGCGGCGGGTCGCTGGGCGTCGGGGTACGCGCCGCCGGCACCACCGGGGCGTCCCGGACGGCGGACGGGTCGTCGGCGCAGACGTGGTCGGGGTTGGCCGCGGCCCGGGCGAGTGACGCCACCTGTAGCGCCAGCGGGTCGTCGGCGGACAGGTGCTGCCGGCACAGCTCGCGGGCCAGTGCCAGGTTGTCGTGCGCCTCGGCGAACTGCCCGCAGTCGCGTTGCATGGAGCCGAGCCGGGCCAGCATCTTGATCCCGCTGGGATGGCCGTCCCCGTACACCTCGCGGTGCAACTCCCACGCGTCCTGGAGACGGTCGCGGGCCACCGTGCACTGGCCGCGCGCGTACTCGACGGTGGCCAGGTCGGCGTGCGCGGCCAGCACCCGCAGCGACTCGGGACCGTCCTGAGCGGTCAGCTCGATGATCACGTCCTGGTAGAGCCGGGCGGCCCGGGAGTGGCTGCCCACCCGGTGCAGCACGGCGGCCAGGGTCGCTGCGGCGGCCACGGTGCGGGGATCGGAGCGGCCGTGCAACCGGGTCGTGGCCGCGTACGCGAAGGCTGCCCAACCACGGGCGGAGTGCGGCTCCCCGAGCGCGACGAGCACCCGCGCCTGCAGGCTCGCCGCCTCGGCCAGCTCGGGCGTGGCGTTGGCCGGGCGAGGGTCGGCGTCGGTGAGCGCATCGGAGAGCAGCCGTTGCGCACCGGCCATGTCGCCAGCGGACACGAGGTGGTGCGCCTGGTCAGTCAACTCGTCGAAGCCGGAGGACACGCCCCATCGTGCTCATCCGACGACGGTAAGTACAAGACCCGCGCCGGTGTCGATCGGTCAGGATCTGCTCAGATGCTCGGCCAACGTCTCGCTGATCCGGCGTAACTGGTCGATCTGGGCGGGGCTCAACGCGTCGAACAGGTGCCGACGTACCCCTTCGACATGGCCGGGCGCGGCGGCGGCGAGGGTGGCGAAACCGTCGTCGGTGAGCACCGCGATCTGCCCGCGCCGGTCGGTGGGGCAGTCCTCGCGGCGCACCCAGCCGGCCTGCTCCAGGCGGGCGACGGCGTGTGAGAGCCGGCTGCGCGACGACCTGGTGACCTCGGCCAGTTCGCTCATCCGCAGTTGCCGACCCGGCGCCTCGGAGAGCCGGACCAGGATCTCGTAGTAGGCGTGCGGCATGCCGGCATCGCGTTGCAGCTCACGGTCGAGCGTGTCCATCAGCGCCCGGGAGGAGGCGAGGAACGCCCGCCAGGTGCGCTGCTCGTCGGGGTTCAACCAGCGGGTCATGACGCCTATCATACTCCCGATGGTTGAACGCTCAACCAAATCGCGCTAGCGTGGAGTCATGGGTATTCACCGGCTCAACCACGCGGTTCTGTACGTCAGTGACCTCGCCCGCAGCGTCGACTTCTACCGCGACGTGCTGGGCTTCACCCTGGTCGAGATGGCCCCGGACAACTTCCGGGGCGCGACCTTCCTCCAGGCCCCCGACTCCACCAACGACCACGACCTCGGCCTCTTCGAGGTCGGCGCGGGCGCCGGGCGCTCGACCGCCGGCCGGGCCACCGTCGGGCTCTACCACCTGGCGTGGGAGGTCGACACTCTCGACGAGCTGGCCGCCACCGCCGAGCGGCTCGCCGCCGCCGGGGCGCTGGCCGGCACGTCCGACCACGGCACCACCAAGAGCCTCTACGGGCAGGACCCGGACGGTCTGGAGTTCGAGGTGGTCTGGCTGGTCCCGGCCGACCGGCTCGACGACGCCACTCTGGCCGCCCGCAAGCGCATCGGTCGGCTCGACCTGGCCGCCGAACAGCAGCGTTACGGCGGGCAGACCCGCGGCGGTGTGGGGATCTCCGTCCCGGCCTGAACGGCCATAGGGTAGAACGGACCGGTGCCAACCAACTGGACCGCCGACTTCCTCCGCGAGCTGCTGGTCCGCCACCTGGCGACCTGGCTGCCCACCGCTCTGCACCGCTCCCGTCGCGTGACCGTCGCGCTGGCCTGGGCCGGCGCCGACGGCGGCGGTGCCGAGGCCGTGCTGCGGGTGGTCGCCGACCACGCCGCGCAGGTACGCGGCCGACAGGTGACGATCCTGGTGCTGGCCGACGAGGCCGCCGACCTGCCGGCCCGGCTCGGATCGGTGGAGGCCGAGCTGCCTCCCGAGGTGACCGTGCACCTGCTGCCCGGCGGCCCCGGCCGGCTGCCCGTCGCACTGAAGGCGGCCTCCGTGGCCGGATCGCCACTGTTCTGCTTCCTCGACCTGACCGGCCCGGCGCACGCGGAGGTGCTCCGGGCCTGCGCCAACGGCCGCAACGGCGAAGTGTTGCTGCACGCCGCCAGCAGCGCGCGCCCCGCTCTCGGCCGCGCCGGCTTCCCGCTGGTCGCCGAGGTCACGCCGGTGCTGCCGGTGGACGGGGAATCGGGCGATGTAGAGGCTGGTGTGGGCGGCGTGGAGGCCGGGGTGGTCGCGTTCGGCAGCCGGTCGGACCGGAGCCTGGAGGCGGTCCGTGACGCACTCTGGACGGTCGGCGCGGACCTCGGTGTGCGCTACCGCGACCCCGCCGACCCGGCGGCCCCACCGGTGGACGTGTCGGGGGCGGTGGCCCTTGAGCCGCTGGCCCGGAATCTGCTGACCGAACTACGCCGGTGTGGGCCGCAGCCGGTCACCGACCTACGGCGGTACACCCTCACCACGACCGCCTACCGCGCCACCGACGCCAACCAGGCACTCACCACCCTGCTGACCACCGGTGAGGTGACCCGAGAACGCGAATCAGGCCGCCTGGCCGGCGACGAGCTAATCACCCCAACCCCCTAACCGCCGCCTCTGTCTCCCCGCCCCCCGCCTCTGTCTCCCCGCGATCTTGCACTTTCGGTGGCGACACAAGGGGTGTTCCCGCGCAAAACGACAACCGAAAGTGCAAGATCGACGGGGGTGAGCGCGGGGGCGAGCGCGGGGCGCGGGGTGCGGGGCGCGGGTGGGTGGAGACGCCGAGCGGGGTGCCGGTGAATCACCGGCACCCCGCTCGACTCCCGGGTCGTTACGACCGGGCCTTGTCCTGCTTCCAGGACAGTGGTCCCGGCAGGTCGACGCGGTGTGCCCGGGCCTTCGAGTTCCAGGACCAGCGGCCGATCTTGATGCTCCACGAGGAGAAGCCGTTCTCGGTGAAGTTCAGGATCAGCGGACCGATCTTCTTGCGCTTGCGAAACATGAGGCCCATCGGAGCACTCCCCTCGTCATCGTTCCCTGCCGTGTCGAGATCGAACATTCCCGAACGGGCGAATTCCGAAACCACCTCGTCGTCCCGGATGGACGGTGCGGTGCCGCGGCACATGAATCTCTATCCACCAGATAGGTGTTGCGCACCGGTAAACGCTGCTAGTGGCGCTACGTAACATCGGCAGCGATGCAAGTCTCACCTTCTGGAAGACCGTTGACCGGCCGCTCCCACCGCCGGCAGCATGGGTTCATGTCGCAGCGGGATGAGCTTCTCCTCATCGCTTGCGTGCACGTCGAGCTGGTCCGGCACGCGAGCGCGCTCTGTTGAGCTGACCGGTTCCGTCCGACCAGCTCCTCGTCGCCCTCGAACGTCGCTTCTCCACGTGGCTCGTCGACGTCTCCGCCGGATAGGACAATCCCCATGCCTCGCATCCTGCACCTGAACGCGTTACTGATGGGCGTCGGCCACCACGAGGCCGCCTGGCGGCACCCCCGCACCGACCCGCGCCGGGTCACCGCCGCCGGCCGGGACCCCGACCTGGTGAAGGTGCTGCCCGGCATCGTCCCGGTGATCGGCGGCACCGAGGCCGAGGCGCTGACGCTCGCCGCCGAGTTGGAGGAGCTGATCGTGCCCGACTGCGCCCTCGCGCAGCTCTCCGGGATGCCCGGCATCGACCTCACCGGTCTGCCACTGGACGGGCACGGCCTGCCCCGGCCGGCCAGCGCGTACGCCGCGTCGGCCCTGGTGTCGGCATGACCACCGTGGAGCGTCCCACGACGGACGCGATCGAGTTGCGACCGGTGGACCGGAACCTGTTCCGCGCGCTGCTGCGTCGGCAGGCCACCAGCGTCACGGTTGTCACCGCCGTGGCGCGGGCCACCGACCCGGCCTGCCTGGGTGGGATCGGCGCGCCGATCCGGGCCGGGTTCACCGCCACCTCGTTCACCTCGGTCTCGCTGGACCCGCCGCTCGTCTCGTTCTGCCTGGGGACGGCGTCGTCGAGCTGGCCGGTGCTGGCCCGCGCCGAGCACGTCGCGGTCCACCTGCTGGCCGCCGGGCAGCGCGAGGCGGCGTCGGTCTTCGCCACCAGCGGCATCGACCGCTTCGCCGCCTACCCGGACTGGACCGCCGGACCGTTCGGAGTGCCCCTGCTGACCGGGGTGCTGGCCCGGCTGCTCTGTCGGGTGGTGCACCGCATCCCGGCGGGCGACCACGCGCTGGTGATCGCCGAACCGCTCGCCCTGGACGACGGCGGTGACGGCGCCCCGCTGGTGCACCACCGGGGCGGCTACACCACCGCGGCCGGCGAGTGAGCGCGCCCGTCGCGGCGGACCTGCTCGCGTTGGACCGGGCCGCCCAGGACCTGCTGTTCCGGGCGGCCCGCACTGCCGACACGTTCACCGACGAGCCGGTCACCGACGCCCAGGTCGCGGCGATCCGCGACCTCATCCGGTACGGGCCGACCGCGTACAACGGTCAGCCGTTGCGGGTGCTGCTGCTGCGCTCGCCGCAGGCCCGGGCCCGGCTGCTGCCGTACGTGTCGTCGAGCAACCGGGCCAAGACGGCCAGCGCGCCGCTGGCGGCGGTGCTCGCCGCCGACGTGGACTTCCACGAGCGGCTGCCCGAGCTGTACCCGCACCGGCCGCAGGCCCGGGACTGGCTCGGCGACCGGGCGGCGCGCGCCGAGCAGGCCCGGTTCAGCGCGACCCTCCAGATCGGTTACCTGCTGGTGGGGGTACGCGCGGCGGGGCTGGCCGCCGGTCCGATGGCCGGGTTCGACGCCGCCGGGGTGACCCGGGAGTTCTTCCCCGACGGTCGGTACGAGGCGCTGCTGCTGCTGAACGTCGGCCGCCCCGGCCCGGACGCCTGGCGGGAGCGACTGCCCCGGCTCACGTCGGAGGAGGTGGTGTGGACGGTGTGAGCGGGTGTCAGCGCGGCTCCCACGCGTCGGGCAGCGCGGTGAGCTTGCGGACGTGCGCGGGCAGCCGACCGCTGATGATCTCGGCGAGACTCACCTCGTCGACGACCCGTCGTACGGCGGCACGCACCGCCACCCACAGGCCGGGCAGGTTCTCGGCCGCGCCCTCGTAGCGGGTCTCCTCCGGACGCAGGCCGCGTACGCCCGCGAGCGGGCCCTCCACCGCGCGCAGCACCGCGCCGACGGTCACCTCGCGGGGCGGTCGGGCCAGGGTGTAGCCGCCCTCGGCGCCCCGTTGGGCGCGGACGATCCCGGCTCGGCGCAGATCCGCGAGGACCGCCTCCAGGAACTTGCGGGGCATGTCCTGTTCGGCGGCGATGGCCTGGGTGGACAGCAGCGACGGGTACGCGGTCGCGAGGCTCAGTGCCGCCCGTACCGCGTAGTCGCCGCGCGCGGAGATCTGCACTCCGTCATCATGCCCGTCCACTCGGGCCATGAGGGCCACCGGGCCGGGTGGTGTGACCGGAGTTGGTGGGCTCGCTGTGGGCTCCGGAGCGGAATCGGCCGCCGTTGGCGCTCGTCGGCTCGGCCGGCGGACGGGGTCGGACGATCCGTCCCACGGCCGGCTGGTCGCGGGCGGCACGGAAGGCGCCGGGGCTGACTCCGATCTCCCGGGTGAAGAACCGACCGAAGTTGGTGGGCTCGGAGAAGCCGAGCCGCCGGCCGATCTGCGCGATCGGTTCGTCGCTCGCCGCGAGCAACCGGGCGGCCTGCAACGCCACACGCTCGTCGATGACCTGCTTGGAGCTGTGGCCGGTGACGGCCAGACAGGCCCTGGTCAGGGTACGCACCGAGCAGCCGAGCGCGGCAGCGTAGTCCTCCACCCGCCGAGTCACCTGGTAGCCGTGCTCCACCTCCCGGCAGAACCGCTGGAACGTCTCGGCCTCGTTGCGCTGCCCGGACCGGTTCGCATCCGGCAGCGTCAACCGCAGCAGCAGGACGGCGAGCTGGTGGCGCAGCAGCGCGCGACCGGCCGGGCCGTCGCCGTGCCGCTGGCAGTCCACGGCCAACTGGCTGACCTCGTTGATCACCGCGTCCTCGTCCTCGCCGGCCAACTGCCGCCACGTCGGCGCCGCGTCCGGGTCGACGGCCAGGCCGTGCAGCGCCTCGGTGGTCCAGCCGACCACCGTCGCGTCGAACTGGGGGCCGGCGCAGCGCAGCACCTGACCGGCGCGGACCCGCAGCAGCGTGCCCGGCCGGCACGGCAGGGGGTGGAAGTCCAGCTCGGCGTCGCCGTGGCCGCGGGTGGTGAGGATCAGCAATTCCCGTTCGACGAACACCGGCCGACGCCAGCCGGGGTCACCGGCAAGGTCGGCCAGCGCGAACGTGGAGATCTCGTCGGGTACGGGTGGTGCCGTTCCGATCGATGGCGCGGGGGAGGGATAAGTGGAGACCATCGCCTGCGACGGTAGCCCGAAGCGCAGGTCACCGCATCCCGACCTCCGTACGCGACGGCGCCGAGGCTTGTCGCGATCCCTGCGGCCGGGCTACGTTACCCGGCGGTAGCGCCGTCCGGTCCCTGGCCGCCCGGCGCCCCGCCGGCCGCTCGCCGGACGGCGGACCCGCCGACTCGCGATGGGATGGGCATGACGCAGCTGTTCTCGGTCGAAGGCAAGACGGTCCTGGTCACCGGCGGGTCCCGAGGAATCGGGCTCATGGTCGCCCAGGGTTTCGTCCGGGCCGGCGCCCGCGTGATCATCTCGTCCCGCAAGGCGGACGTCTGCGAGCAGGTCGCCAGCGAACTGTCGGCCGAGGGCCAGTGCGAGGCCATCCCCGCCGACCTGAGCGCCGACGACGGCGCGCAGGCCCTCGCCGCCGCCGTACGCGAGCGCGTCGACAAGCTCGACGTGCTGGTCAACAACGCCGGCGCCACCTGGGGCGCGCCACTGGAGAGCTACCCGGAGGCCGCGTTCGACAAGCTCTGGGCGGTCAACGTCAAGGCCGTCTTCCGACTCACCACCGCGCTGCTGCCGGCGCTGCGCGCCGCCGCCAGCGCCAACGACCCGGCCCGCGTGATCAACATCGGGTCCATCGACGGCATCCGGGTGCCGTTCATGGAGGTGTACGCCTACTCGGCCACCAAGGCCGCCGTGCACATGCTCACCCGCAGCCTCGCCCACCAGCTCGCCGGCGAGCAGATCACCGTCAACGCGATCGCGCCCGGCCCGTTCGAGAGCAAGATGATGGCGTTCGCCCTCGACGACCCGGGCAGTCGTGCCGCCATCGAGCAGCAGGTGCCGCTGGGCCGCATCGGCCGCCCCGAGGACATGGCCGGCACCGCCATCTACCTCTCCTCGCGGGCCGGCGCGTATCTCACCGGAGCCGTCATCCCCGTCGACGGCGGCATCACCACGCACGGCTGAGCACGGGCCAACCCGGGTCGGGCTGTGGTCGTACCCCCGGGGGTGGATGTGCCGGGGCCGCGCGGACTCGGCAGATCCGCGCGGCCCCGGTATTGCTTTTTTCTCAGCGGCCGGCGAGCAGCCGGTTCACCGCCGTGTCGACGTCCAGGTGCTCGGCCTCACGACCGCGCGGGACGACCACGTACGTGCGTCGAAGGAATCGCACCAGGACGCTGCGCGGCACCTCGAAGAGGGCGTTGCCGTCCGGTGACGAGAGGGCCAGCGCGACGAAATCGCCGCGCGGTGTGGCCCAGGGCCAGACCCGCACATCCCCGATGCCGGCCGGCTCGTCCAAACCGGTGACCAGGAGTTCGCGAGCGAACGACCAGCTCACCGCCTCGCCCCCGGCCGATTCGGCATGGAACAGGACGTGGACCGCATACGGGTCAGCAGGGTCGTAACGCAGACTGGCACGCACCGGCAAGGCGGTGGCGTCAGGCGCGACGAGCCTTAGCGACGTCTCGACCTCTACGGTCGTCGGTCGGATGACACTCATGGACGTTCTCCCCCCGGCACCGCTGCGGAACGCGCGTGTCCCGCTTTTCCCATACTCAGGTGCTACTCCTGGCTACGCTCCGCCATACGCTGACTTCACCCAGTGGTGGGAAGGGGGACGGAAGCGCCTCGTGAATGTGAACATTCATGTAGGATTTCCGGTTCTGCCCAGTGTGTGATGCCGCCCGGCGTCGGGTGGCTCAGTCGTCGACTTACTCCGGTAACGTCCAGTCGGCCGTTGCAGTGACGGGCCCGAGTGACACTGGGGGGTGAAATGGTCACGAACCGATCCTCAGTGGATCCGGTGGCCGCGCCAGGCCCGCCGAACGTCGCGGTCCGAGCAGCCGAAAAGCGGGGGTACGACGTGCCGATGGAGCAGCCCGAGCGACCCGGACGGTCGACGCCCCAACCGGGCCGTCCCGGCAGTGTCCTCGTCGTCGGCGAGCCACCGCGGCGCCCCCACTGGCGGCAGCGGATCTCGACGACACTCGACCTCATCCGGGCCAACCCCACCGGCCGGATCGCCCTCAAGGTCTTCATTGCGATCGCCGGCGCGCTGGTGGTGACCATCGGCATCGCCCTCATCCCGCTACCCGGCCCCGGCTGGCTGCTGGTCATCGCCGGCCTCGGCATCTGGGCCGTCGAATTCCACTGGGCCCGCCGACTGCTCGGCTTCACCCGCCGACACGTCCACGGCTGGACGCGCTGGGTGACACGACAGTCACTGCCGCTGCGACTCGTCCTCGGTGCCGTCGGCCTGGTCTTCGTCGGCGCGGTGGTCTGGCTCTCCCTCAAGCTCAGCCTCGGCATCGACGTGGTGGCCGAGGCGAGGCAGTACCTCGCGGCGCGCTGACCCCGGATTTTTGGTCTCGTTCCACGATCGGGTAGAGTCAACGGCGCTGAGGGCGATTAGCTCAGTGGGAGAGCGCTTCGTTCACACCGAAGAGGTCGCTGGTTCGATACCAGCATCGCCCACCAGATTGCACTGCAGGTCAGAGGCCGGTTGGACACAGTCCAACCGGCCTCTTCCTTATCCGCCGGCAGAGATCATGAGTCGCCCATGAGTCGGGACCGTCGAGCACGGGGGAGAAGGGGCGTCACACCCATCTCCGCCAGATGCGCTGTGTAACCAATCTCGAAGCCCTGCTCGATGCCGTCCTCGCGCGCCCTTTGCAGGGACAGGCCGGACGGATCGGTCGGTCCGTCCACAGTGCCTCTGCGGAAACCGATCGTCTCGCCCTGCGTTCCCGCCACGTACATGTTGCCGCCCGGCCGGCACGTCCCCGTGGGCCGCAGCTGCCGGGTGGCCGTCTCACGCTGCTCTGCCAACGCGGCCAACTGCTCCGTCAGCGTCGCGAGCTGTTCCTCGATGGCGGTCAGGCGCTGCTGCAAGACGTTCTTGCCGGCTTCGAGGGCGCAGGCCCGCTGAGTATCGCCGGAGCGGACGATCCAGCCGCAGCCACCGAGGACCGACAGACCGACCAGGATCGTGTAGAGGCCCTGCGGGACGGTCACCGAGGCAAGCTGGCTGATGGTGAATGTCGCGGCGGCCGCCGTCAGGGCCACCACGCCGGCGATCAGATAGCAGTTCTCGGTGCGGCGTCGCGGCGGTTCGGCATCTCTGGGTCCCCCTGTGATGTCCATCGGCGGAGTCTCAGGGACACGACAGGGGTTGAAAACCGTCACTCGCCGGAACATGCAGATAGCGAAACGTTGCGGAGTCAACGGTTAACAACCCGTTCACCTTCGGTGTAGATCGAGTAGCCGAACGACGCGTCACCCCGCCCGGAAGGTCAGCCGGTGTCGATGGGCGGCGTACAGATCCTGCAAACCGTCCGGGTGCGTCACCACCAGCAGCGGCACACCCTCCGGCACCCCGTACGTGCGCCGCTCCGCCGGCGTCGGGTTCCGAGCCGACACCCACGACCCCGGTTCCACCACCACCTGCTCGACCTCGACGGGCTCCCGGACCACCACGCCGCGTCCCCGCACCGCCTCGGCCAGGCCCTCGTTGCGCAGCTGCTGCACAGCCGCCCGTGCCGTCAACGGATTGACGCCGTACGTTTGACTTAAGTCCCGTTCGGACGGTAGCCGGTTACCCGGCCTGAGCTGCCCGGACGTAATCCGAGCGCGCAGAAGCTCCGCCAACTCCTGGTAGCCGACCGGCTCCTGCGACGGGTAGATCACCGCCGCAGGTTAGGCGGCAACTTGCAGATGTCAGGACAGGTAGTTGACTATCCGAATCGCTTGGGTTCCCATCACTGCATTGCCCTCCGGGCGTACCGTGGGTACACGATGTACCCAACACGGTGAGGTGCCTCATGGTCGACCAGCAGCAGCCCACACCCGGCCAGCGCGTCGAACGCCTCCGCCGAGGCGCGGGACTCTCCCGCGAGCAACTCGCCGGCCTAGCCGGACTCGGCGCGACCACCATCAAGTTCATCGAGAACGGGCGCCGGTCGTTGACCCTGAACACGGCGCAGAAGATCGCTCCCCACCTCGGCGTGCACGACCTCGGCGATCTGTTCGGCCCGGCCGTGACGCTGTCTCTCGACGGCCGGCCCAGCCACCCCGCCGTCGACGACGTACGCAAGGCGCTCACCGCCTGGCACATCACCATCGCCGGCGAACCCGAATCACCCGACTACCTTCGTGGCGCCGTCGACTCCGCCTGGCAGACCTGGCACACCTCCCGACACCAGCGCACCGAGGCCGGCGTCATCCTGCCGGGCCTACTCGACGCCACCCAACGCGCAGCCCGCCTGCACACCGGCCAGGACCGGCGCACGTCCCTGACGCTGCTCGCCCAGGCGTACCACCTCGCCCAGGCGTATCTGGCCTGGCACGGCGATCGAGAGCTGTGCTGGCTCACGGTGGACCGCGGCATGACCGCAGCTCTCGACGCCGACGATCCCCTCGCAATCGCCCAAGCCAGCTGGTACGCCGCGCATCTGCTGCGTGCCGTCGGCCGCGGCGACGAGGCCCTCGCCCGGCTCGGCGAGGCTCGCGCCCTGATCGAGCCCCAGGTCGCGGACGACGGCCCCGAGTGGGCGGAGATGCTGGCTGACCTGCACCTGTGCGCGGCGTTGACCCGGGCTCGCAGCGGCGACCAGGGAGCGTGGTCCGATTGGGACGCCGCCCGTCGATTGGTGGAGCGGGCACTGCCAGACGGGTACGTGGGTCTGCGGACGCGCGTCTCCCGTCCTCTGGTCGACGTGTATGCGGTCATGTGCGCCGTCGACCTGGGCGACCCCGACGAGGCGCGGCGGCGCGCCCATGCCCTCGACCCACAGTCGATCCCGTCGACAGAGCGGCGCGGCCGCCACCTCGTGGAGCTGGCCCGCGCGGCCGACCTCGAGGGAGCGCGCGAGGCGACGCTGCACCTGCTGACCCGGGCGGAGGCGACGTCGCCGGAAACGGTGCGGTACTCGCCGGCGGCGCAGGACATGGCGGGCCGGCTCGCCCGGGAAGCGCCTGCGTCGATCCGCGGCGAGGCTGCCGACCTGGCACGCCGGATCGCGGTGCCTGAGCCGTAGGGGTACACCGAGTCACCGGGTACACCACGTACCCCTTCCCTCCCTTGTGGCTGCTTAACGTCACCACACGGTGGCGGCAAGGAGTCGCACGGCGTACGACGGCTGTTCGCCTTGCCGCCACTCCCGTCTACGGCGAGGGGCGACATCGTGCACATCGTCCAGAGGTTGCGGCGGCTGCTCACGCCAGCCCCGCCCGTTCCGCCCGGCACCGGGCAGCGCATCCAGGCCGCCGAGCAGGAGAAGGCCAAGCAGCAGATCCTGGCCGACGTCCGGGCCGTCACGGCGGCACACCAGAGCGCCGGCGGGTCCACCCAATGACCAGCCGGCACATGCCCGAGCCTGGCACCCGCGTGTCGGTGCGGCCGACCGAGTGGCAGTCGAGCCCCGGCATCGAGGGCCAGACCACCCACGACATCGTCATCGTGTCCGTTCACGAATCCCACGACCCCCGGTTCGCCTGGGTGTACGGGCACGGCCCCGATTGCTCCTGGCCGTCGGCGGACTGCGCCGTCCCGTTTTGCTGGGAGCTGCTGGTCAGCGTTGACGTCCTGGCCGCCACCGCCGCCGGGCAGCGACCGTGACCGCCCTGACGCTGGCCCAGTCGGCCGTAGCCACCCAGGCGCCGGCTCCCATGCTGGCCGAGCCGGAGGCCCGGTGGCGGCGGACCCTCATCGAGCACCAGGCCGTCAACGGCCGCTGCCCGCGCTGCAACACCCAGGGCCGCTGCTGGGAGTGGGCGGAAGCGTTCGGCCAGCTCGTCGCCCACGACTTGCTTCTGCCCAAGTAGACCCCCTCGCGCGACCACCGGCCGTACCCGACGGCCGGCTGAACAAGGGAGAGAGCAGTGCAGCAACTCAAGTTCGTCCGGCCGAGCCGGTGCGACAACTCCGGCCCGAACTGCGTGGAGGTCGGCATCGACGAAGACCTCAACCGGATCGTGCGGAACTCGCAGCGGCCCGACGAGCAGGTGACGTTCGACCCGCAGGAGTGGTCCGCGTTCACGGACAGCATCCGCGCCGGCCAGACCTTCTGACCGGTGGAGGGGCCGATCGACACCGACGCCGGTCGGCCCCTCGCGCACGGCCCGTCGCGGTGCATGGGCTGCATGCCCCGGATCCTCGCCGACTCCCCGCACGACTGCGGCGGTGACCGGATCGTCGCCGAGGGCCTGGGCTGGTGGTGTGACTGTTCCCGGCCGGAGTGCCGGCAGCGTCAGCGCGGCGAGTGGCTGGCTGAGCCGACTCCGCTGCAGCAGCACCGCCGAGGCAAGGGCCGCCCGAAGCGGTCCTGACTAAGCAGCGACGGACAGGGTGTGCGAGGTGACCCGTCACCACTTGCGCCACCATCGGGGGCATCGTCCGTCGAAGGGACACTCCTTTGTGCAGCTCCGGCAGTCCGCAGGTGTGCGGCTGGCATGGCCTTATCATCAGCGACCTGATCGACCGCGTTGTCGTTGCCGCAGCCCTCGGGGTTGGCGATGAGGTTGCCCTACGCGCGGAGCTCGCACAGTACGGCGCTGCTCGGATCGCGACCGTTCGACGCGGCATCACCCGGTCACCCCGCTGACCGTACGACGAAGCGCTCCTGCCCACCAGATGATGGTGAGGCGGGGGCGCTTCGCTACGTTCAGGACCGCTCGGGCTCGCCGGCCTTGGCCATCACCGCGCTGCGCCGCAGCTGGTAGTAGGTGCGCTGCCCCCGAGGCGTCAACGGCTTGTACCGCCAACCCGCACCCTCGGACCCCACTCGCGGGCCCGCTGCTCGTCGTCCTGCAGGGACCGCAGCACCGTGTAGGTCAGAAGCCCGTTACCGGAGTCATCGGTAACGGGCTTTGCAGTACGTGCTGCTTACAGTGGGAGCAGCTTGGGAGCAGCGGCACGTAGCCCGGTTGTGCGGCGGTCGCCGCGATGATCGGGCAGGCGTGGCGCTGGCTCTCCTCGGGCTGATGAGTCAGACCGGCGGCTTCTGGGGTTACCCGCGGCGGCGGGTGCGTGCGGCGCGGATGAGGTCGGCCAGGTGGTTCAGAGTGCGGCCGGACAGCGCGACCGCAGACGGGTCAGACAGCACAGCGCGGCTCCCGGTTGGGGCATCGGATCTTGGTCGACTGCTGCCTTGCCGGGAGCCTCGTCCTATGTCGACACACGCTGTCTGCCACCCATCGCGACCAGGCCCATCACGATGAAAAGCCCTCATGCCTGATCCGCACCATAACATCGCAACGCCGCCATATCGACGCCAAGCTATCGTGACCTGACCCCTGCAGCGACAGCGCGAAGGTGAGTCATGGACGTAGTCAGCACCACCGAGGTCCCGGTTGAAGACGGGTTCGCCTTCTGGCGCGAGGTAAACTCGAAGCTCTGGGTGCCCTACGATTTACGCTGTGAATCGCAGTGGGAGCCCGGATTTCGGGCTCAGGTCGGAATCAGCGAGTTCGGTCCCGTGCAAGCGACATTAATGACCACGATGCCGCACTCGGTCCACCGCACTCCCAAGCTCATTCGGCAGGCCGATCCCGAGGTGTTCAAGCTGGGTTGCCTTGTGCGCGGTGGCGGCATGATCACGCAAGACGGCCAGCGCACAGATTTCGGCGTGGGGGACCTGATACTGTATGACACCTCCCGGCCCTACCTGGCCGAATTCACTCCGGATGCGCCAGTTAGTCAGCTGCTACTCCTGCGCTTCCCGCGCTCGTTACTGCCGTTGCCCTCTCGGGAATTGCGGCGCCTGAGCGCAGTTCGCATCCCTGGCGCCCAAGGCATCGGCGCGTTGTCTTCACAATTCCTGCTGCACCTTGCCCGGCACATGGACGAACTCAGTCCGTTGGACGCCGCCCGGCTGTCCACCCTCACCGTTGACGTGTTGACAGCGGCACTGGCCAACGCGCTGGACGTCCAAGGCGCGGTGCCCTCCCACACCCGACGGCGAGCGTTGATGGCTCAGATCCACGCCTTCGTCCGAGAGAATCTGGGCGATCCGCGCCTGACACCGGACGCGATTGCCGCAGCGCATCACATCTCGTTGAGATACCTGCACAAGCTGTTCCACGAGGAAGGGCACACGGTTGCCGGCTGGGTCCGCGAGCGTCGCCTGGAGCAGTGCCGACGCGACCTCGCCAACCCCCAACTAGGCGCGCGCCCGATCCACGCGATCGCCGCCCAGTGGGGGTTCACCAGCCCGGCGCACTTCAGCCAGGCGTTCCGCAGCGCCTACGGCCTCTCGCCACGCCAGTTCCGCGAGCAGTGCGCGAGAGTACGCGCAGACTAAAGACTTGTGCGCTTACCAGTAACGACAGACTCGACTGTGGGCTGCACTCTTATCTCAGGAAGTCCGCTCAGTCAGGGTTGAATCTGATTCCGGCTTACGGAAGAAGGTTCACTTGAGCGTGTTACATCGATCCGTGTTTTCGCGATGGAAGGAGCGCGAGGAAGTACATCGATCACTTCATGCAGCCAGCAGCATCATCTAGGCCGCAGCGGCGGCTGACAGGAGACCATCGTGAAAATGTGGTACAGAACGGCGTTTCGGATCTCGGCAGTGACCGCGATCCTCGGCGCACTCACCCTGTCCGGGACCGTGGCACAGGCAAGTCCGGGCACCAGCTCCCGCCTGTCCCAACCCGAAACCACCGCGGTTTCGGAGCAGGCCAAGCCCGGCAGCGAGGGCGTCGCCGCAGAGGTTTGCGGCTACTACGAAGACGCGGTGACGGCCTGGTACAACCACTGCGGGAACACCCATGTGCTCATCTACGTCGACGCGACGTGGCCCCGCGACGACTGGACCTGGTGCATCGGCCCGGGAACGTGGGACATCGGCGGCGCCAACGCCGTATCCAACGCCTGGTACTCGGGTCAAACTTGTTGAACCGCCAGCCAGGCGCTGCGCGATCCTCCACCTGCGTTCGGTGGTTGCGGATCAGGTCAGCGAGGCAAGTGAGGGTGCGGTCGGACAGGGGAATCGCGGCAGGGTAGGACAACAGCGAGGCTTCCGGTTGGGGCATCGGATCTTGGTCGACTGCTGTCTTACCGGAAGCCTCGCCCTACGTCGATCCCTGCCCCCACCCCACCGCCGTGACCAGCCCCGTCACGATGAAAAGGGCTCATTGGCTCGACCACGAGACGACGCGAATTGACCGGCCGCGCACGTGACCGCCGCGATCCGCGCGTACAGGCGACGACGTCGCCACAGCCACCGATTCGGTCAAGGCGCCTCACTGCCTCATCGGCACGGGTCTCAGCTCAGATATCTGCGGCGGTGTTCGTCTGCTGCTCAGGCACCCGTCAGTCGACGTCGGAGAGGCCCAGGAGGTCCCGCAGCGTTGCTTTTCCGTTCGGAGTGAGCCGCACCGCCCAACCGGATCCGATCCGGGCCACCCAATCGTTGGCGAGGAACGTCTCGCACAGCTTCGCCCCGGCCAACCCGGCCAGGTGCTGCCGCCGCTCCGTCCAGTCGAGACATCCGCGCGCGAGGGGTCGGTTGCCGGGCCGTGGGTCTTCGGGGCTCAGCCTGAGGGTGTCGGTGAGCCAGGCCAGGCCGGCTGTGGTCAATGCGAAACCGCCGGCCTGGTCCAGCAGTCCCGCGTGGGTCATCGCGTCGGTCACCGCCACGCCGAGCCGTCCGGCGAGGTGGTCGTAGCAGGTACGGCCACGTCGCAGGGCCGAGTTCGCCGTCACCTCCCGCAGCCCTCGCGGCGAAGGCGGGCGGTGCTCGATCCGGGCCGACAGGTCCTCGAGAAGCTGCGCGACGGACGCGCCGGCGAGTTGTACGTATCGGTGACGCCCCTGGCGTCGCTCGATGAGCAGCCCGCCGTCGATGAGGCGGTGTAGGTGCTGGGTCGCTGTGGAAGGTGCGATGCCCGCGTGCGCCGCCAACTCGCCCGCAGTCCACGCGCGCCCGTCGAGCAGCGCGAGGCACATTGCGGCCCGGCTCTCGTCAGCCAGCAGAGTCGCGAGCGATGCCAGGTCGGAGGCTGAGGTAACGTGCCCAGCGTAGGTCGTTTCTCTTCGGCCGCCGCCGAACGATCCCGACCGTACCGTCGCCTCATGCAGCAGATCAACGGCCGCGACGCGGCCTTTGCCGTCCTGAACAACCCGGCCTCCGTGGTGCCCCTGGTCCCATCCGGGCCCGCCGGAGTCGCCTGGCTACGCGCCACGGTCGGCCGCTTCAGTACCGGAGAGGCCCACGAGCGCCGGCGCGCGCTGTCGGGTTCGCTAAGAAGCCTCCCCTGGCCCGGCAGATGATCGCCGCTGCGCTGGACGCCGGTGTCCCGGTCGGGTGGGTGACTGGCGACGAGGTTTACGGCGCCGACCCCCGCCTGCGCGCCGACCTGGAACACCGCGGGATCGGCACGTCCTGGCCGTCGGCTGTGACCGACGCGTGCACGTCAACGACGGCCGCACTTTGATCCGCGTCGCCGACCTCGCCGACCGGATACCCACCGCCGAGTGGCAGCAGCACAGCTGCGGACCGGGAGCGAAAGGTCTCCGCGACTATCTGTGGGCCTGGGTCACCACCGCCACCCGCCCCGGTGAGCACCGGTGGCTGCTCATCCGCCGCAACCGAACCACCAGCGAGCTGGCCTTCTACCTGAGCCGGCCTTCTACCTGTGCTGGTCGCCTCGCCTGGTGCCGCTGCACACCCTCGTGACCGTCGCCGGATCCCGCTGGAGCGTCGAGGAGTTGTTCCAAACCGGCAAAGGCCAGGTCGGCCTTGACCACTACCAGGTCCGCGGCTGGACGGGCTGGCACCGGTTCATCACCCTGGCCGTGCTCGCCCTGGCCGTCCTGACCATCCACGCCGCCACCACCGCGCAGCAGCCCGACCCCGACCCGGAGATCATCGCGTTGAGGAGTCGCCGAGATCCGCCGACTCCTCAACGCCTTCGTCCTCGCCCTGCCACTACCCCCAGCGCACACCCTGCACTGGTCCACCTGGCGACGAACATCCCAAGCCCGAGCCCGGCGATCCCACTACCAGCGCAGACTCGGCCACTTGGCTTGAGACTTACTCGTCTAGGGCTCGAGCGTGGCGGGCATGCTGAAGGCGGCGACGTGACGGGCACCGATGAAGGCGTTGCTCTCTACGATCTTCCCGTTCTCGATCCGGAGTACGTCGACGACCAGCGCCTCATAGTGCGGGCTGCCGGGCCGGCGGAGATAGTTGATCAGTGCCGGGCGCCCGTTGGCCGAGGTGGGGAAGGTACGCCAGTCGAGCGGTCGGCCGAGGAACTCCGCGGCCGCGTCGATCCCGACGACCGGCGGCTCGGGCGGCATCGTGATCCGTACGTCCTCGGCGAGCAGTGCCCGGACCGTCTCCGGGTCCTTCGCGTTGGCGTAGCGGCGCAGGATCTCTTCGTCCTCGCTGGTGAGCTGCGGGCGGCGCCAGTCCTGTGGGTCCGACGGAGCGCGCCGCCGGAGGGTGTGGCGGGCCCGCTGGAGGAGGCTGTTGACAGCCGCTACGGCGGTGTCGAGCGCGCCGGCGATCTCCTGCGGCGTCCAGCCGTAGACGTCGCGCAGCACGAAGGCCGCCCGCTGCCGCGGCGGCAGGTACATGAGCGCTGCGATCAGGGCCAGCTCGACGGTCTCCCGGGCGGCGAGACCGGTCTGCGGATCGTCGGCCAACAGGGCGTCTGGATAGGGACCGAGCTCGGTGGACCACTCCAGCGGGTCACCATACGGAAGCGTCTGGTGACCGGCCGCCTTGCGGCTGTCGAGGAAGACGTTCGTGGCGATCCGGTAGAACCAGGTGCGCGCCGACGCCCGACCCTCGAAGCGGTCGCGAGCTCGCCAGGCACGCAGGAAGGCCTCCTGCACCAGGTCGTCCGCGTCGGTGACGTTCCCCGCGAGGCGATAGCAGTGCACGTGTAGCTCGCGCCGGTGCTCGTCGAAGGCGCGCTGCAGCCAGTCCGCCTGCTGGTCAGGCGAGTCGGACATGTGATCTCCCCGGGGCTGAATGGTCGTCACAACCGTACTGACGACCGCGGACCCCATCCGTCATCGCTCACCGATGACGATCGCCGACTCGGTCGTCTGTACCTGTGACCAATCCCCACCCCACGAAGGAGACAGCCATGACGGCAACCCCCGCGTCCAGCGCAGCCACGCCCCCGGTCGTCGACCGGGAGACCTGGCTGCGCGAGCGCAACGAACTGCTGGTCCGGGAAAAGGCCCATACCCGCGAAGGAGACGCGATCGCAGCCGCTCGTCGTCAGCTGCCGATGACCCTGATGCCGACGGTGACGGTCCAGGGCCCCGGCGGGGACACCCCGCTGGTGGAGGTTTTCGAGGGCCGCCGGATGCTCATCGCCTACTTCCACATGTGGCACGACGGCAAACCGTACGGGGATCAGTGTGAGGGGTGCACCTTCTCGACCTGTCACATGCAGATGCTGGACTACCTGCATGCTCGGGACGTCACCTACGCCGTGTTCTGCCAGGGCCCCTACGACGAAAGTGCCCCGTTCGCGGAGTTCATGGGCTACCCGTTCCCCTGGTATTCGGCGAAAGACTCCGACCCGGCTCTAGCCGACGGTCGCGAATTCGGTGCCATCGCCTGCTACCTGCGCGACGGCGACCAGGTCTACGAAACCTACTGGACCACCGGGCGGGGCGTGGAGGCGTTGATGACCAGCTACCACGCCTTGGACCTCACCGTGTACGGCCGGCAAGAGAACTGGGAAAACTCACCCCAAGGTTGGCCGCGGGTCAGTGGTCACCCGTGGCGTCTCAACGGCCGCCCCACCGCCCAATGGTCACGCCCCGGCGTCACGCCGGCGGTGACGTCCTGACGCTCGAGATGATCATGCTCGGGTCGGCCGCGGTGTCGGCCTGCTGCTGCGTCGTGCCGAGGGCGGGCGCGTCCCGCAGGGCCCGGATGCTCGCGGGTGCGATGGTGGCTGTCATGGTCGCGGTGACCCTCGACGCCGCACCGGTTGTGCAGTACGCGGGCGCGCTGCTGCTCCTCGCCTTCGCGGTGGCACTCGTCACCAGCGGTCCGACCGAGCGCGGCCCGGAGGTGGACTGGCACCGTACGGCCGGGGCCGTGCTCATGGCGCTCGCCGTGCTGATGCATCAACACGGCGGGTCGATGGCTATCCACCACATGGCCCCCGGGCACCGGATGGACCACGGCACCGTCACCGGCCATGACGCGGCGCTCGTGTTGCTACGCGCCGCCACGGCGGCTCACCTCTGCTGGATGGCGGCCGCACTCGTCCGGCTGCGCAATCGACCGGTCACGGACCTGCTCCGTTGGGAGCACCTGGCCATGGGGGCAAGCCTCGTGGCCATGATCTTCTTCATGAGCTAGCCGAGTAAGCCAGCCGGCAGATCGAGTGACGTTGGAGTACTAATCCTCCGAATTAGCCTGGTCAAACGCCTTGGTCTCGACGCGTCCGTAGAGGGTGAGGATGCGTTTGAGGGATGCTGCCGGGGCCTCGACGGTTCCCGACGCGCCGGTGACGAGCATCGCGTCGGCGGTTTCGGTCTCACCGCCGTACGCCCAGGCGACCGCGCTGGTGGGCGTTCCCACCTCCTGCTTCAGCTTTTCGAGCAGCGAGATTGGTCTGGCAGTCAGACTTCGGCTCATATTCTTGGGCTTCCCGAGGAGAGTCTCTGGTGTTGTAGCTGGCGAGGCGATGGCGTGCTGGCCGGGATCGGCCCGGTAGGTGCTAGTGCAGTGCACGCGGTGGACAGCGGGAGTGTTACCACTGCGGCTAGCGACGGCGATGCGGCGGCTGTCCGGGCGCTCCGGTTGCGGCGGACCGTCGCCGTGATGCTTCCTGGATCAAGAAGATGTCGCGGAAGCCTAGCGCAGTCGATCTTCGAGCGAGGGCGGGCAGCTGGTTGGGTTCCTCAGTCGCTCGGGGCTGGCATGGCACCGGCAGTCCGCAGCAGTTCCGTCATCCGAGACAGCGTCGTGATCATGACGGTCCGGCTGCTCAACTAGGCAACATCCCGGGCCGGAGTACCAGTCGAAGCTCCACCCCAAGGATCGACAGCATGAGTACGCCTGCCCGCCCCTCGCCGGGCTTCCAGCGTCAGTAGGGGAGATTGACCGGGTCCGATACCGGCTGGCCGATCGCCTCGTCGAAGAAGTCGTCGACGCCGGTGGCCCCTTGCCGCGTCAGCAGGTCCTCGGCTTGGGAGTTCTGAGCGTCGTCCAGCGCATATACCCGGCCGATCCGAGCGAATTTGGTGTTCGCGTTCGCCGGGATCGTCAGGTCGAATGACGTCGACCGTCCGGTCATCTTCCGCCGAGGGTAGTAGTCGATATTTCCGTCGCCATAGTTCACCTCGACGACGAACCAGTACGTCAGCCCCGGCTCCGGCTCGCCGGATGCGGTGGCCGTGACCTTGACCGTGTGCGAGTCGCCGGGTGACGAGCTGAGCTGATAGCGCAGATCCTCGGGTGTCGGGCTTGACGTGGCCGGTACGACGCTCGGAGTTGGTGTGGAGGCGGTCCTCTCGCCGTCGGGTTCTGCCGGTGCTGCGGCGAGGGCGACCTGGGCGACAGTGGCAAATCCGAAGAGGACCGTTGCCGCGAACGAGATGATCGTCCACTTGTCGTTGTGTTTGCGCACGTAGAGGAGCGCAGCCACCAGGATCACGGTGATGAGTCCGCTGATGGCGGCGGTCAAGGGCGCGGAAGCAGCGATTTCACTGGCCAGAATTGCGGATCGACAGATTCGGCGTTTCCGTGAATGCGGGGGGGCCCGCCCACTTCAGGTGCGGGTGTGAGAAACGGTCGGCCATTTCCACCGGAGCGTCCGGCCATTCTCGACCATTGGTGCCGTCGGGTCAGCCGGCCAGTTGCCGGCGGCGAGCCGCCAGGTCCTCCAGCACCTGACCGCGCCGGTCGTGCCAGGCCAGGGAATCGGCGATTCCGGTGGACAGGTCGCGCTGTGCCCTCCACCCCAGCACCTCCCAGGCCCGCCGGCTACGGGTGAAGGCGCCGGCGGTGTCTCCGGGGCGCCGTGGTGCCTCGCGGACCAGAACCGGACGGTCCACCACCGCGTTGAACGCCGCGACCAGTTCCAGCACCGTCGTGCCGGTGCCGCTGCCCAGGTTGAGGGCGGTGTGCGGAGCACCGCCGACGGCGAAGATGTCGTCGAACCGGTCCAGTGCCCGAAGGTGGGCGTCGGCCAGGTCCCAGACGTGGACGTAGTCACGCAGCCCCGAACCGTCGCGCGTCGGCCAGTCCAGACCGTTGACCGAGAACGGCACACCGGTCTGGTGCGCCTGCATCAACCGGCCCAGGGCGTGCGAGGGCGTGGCGACCTGGAGCCCGGTGCGCAGCGCCGGATCCGCGCCGATGGGATTGAAGTAGCGCAGGGACAGCACCCTCAGTGGGCTGCTCGCCGCGATGTCGGCGAGCATCCGTTCCACCACCAGCTTGGTCTGCGCGTAGGGACTGGTGGCGTGCAGCGGCGAGACCTCGTCGACGCCGAGATCCGCGTCCGGCCGGTAGATGGCCGCGGACGAGCTGAAGATCAGCCGGTGTACGCCGTGCGCGAGCAGTCGGTCGACGAACTCCAGGGTGGCGGAGACGTTTGCCCGGTAGTAGTCCACCGGCCGCGCGACCGAGTCCGGCACCGCGATCAGGGCCGCGCAATGGATGACCGCGTCGATGTCCGGATGCCGCGTCAACAGCCGGTCCACCCCGTCCGCGTCCGCGATGTCGCCGACATGGAAGGACCGTCCCCGGCAGAATTCGCGGCGACCGGTGACCAGGCTGTCCAGCACCACCGGTGTGTGGCCCGTGTCGATCAGAGCGGACGCGATGGTACTTCCGATGAATCCTGCCCCACCAGCGATCAGCACCTTCACGAGCAGACCTCCCCCGACCGGGACCCGGCAACGCGTCGTACCCTGCTGCATTCTTTGCACAGCGCAAGGCCGCTGACCTGGGAAATCGACCGATAGATGCACCGCCGATGCGTCGACGAATACCGATGACTGTTCGGCGACTGGCCGGGTAGGCGGCGGCTCGGGTCGGACGTGCGGGTCGAATCAGGAGGCGGCATGACGGAGGAGCGCATCGGGGTCGCGGTGGTCGGACTGGGTGGAGCGGTCGCGACCACGGCGATAGCCGGGGTGGAGTTGCTGCGATTGGGCATGACGGACATGTCCGGACTGCCCCTGGCGCACCGTACTGATCTGGTGCCGTACGAGTCGATGGTCTTCGGGGGTTGGGACCTGGCTCCGGACGACCTGGCCAAGGCGGCGCACCTGCACCGAGTGGTGGAGCCAGCCCACCTGGACACCGTCGCGGGGCCACTGGGGCAGATCCAGCCCTGGCCGGCCGTGGCGGACCCGGCGTACTGCCGGAACGCCACCGGGGCGAACGTGGTGCCGATCGGGCCGCTGCGTGAACGGGTGGCACACCTGCGCGCCGACCTGGGCCGGTTCAGGTCGGCGCAGTACGCGCAACGGGTGGTGGTGGTCAACCTGGCCTCCACCGAGGCCCGACCCGATCCGGCGTCACCGGCGCTGCAGAGTGTCGACGGGTTCGAGGCCGGGCTGGACGCCGACGATCCGGTCATCACCCCCGGTCTGCTCTACGCCTACGCGGCGATCCGGGAGGGCTGCCCCTACGTCAACTTCACGCCCAGTCTGGGGGCCGACGTGCCCGCGCTGCTGGAGTTGGCCGAGCGGGAGGGCGTGCCGGTCGCCGGTAAGGACGGGAAGACCGGCCAGACGCTGATCAAGACGGTGCTCGCACCGGCCTTCCGGTCCCGGGCGCTGACGGTGGAGGGCTGGTACTCGACGAACATCCTGGGCAACCGGGACGGGCAGATCCTCGACGACCCGTCGTCGTTGGCCAGCAAGCTGGACACCAAGGGTTCGGTGCTCAACCAGATCCTCGGCTACGACGTGGACGACCACGTGGTCCGGATCGACTACTACCGGCCGCGCGGTGACGCCAAGGAAGCCTGGGACAACATCGACCTGATCGGTTTCCTCGGGCAGCGGATGCAGCTCAAGGTGGACTTTCTCTGCCGGGACTCGATCCTCGCCGCGCCACTGGTGCTGGACCTGGCACGTCTGATGGCGGAGGCCGCCCGCCGGGGTGAGAGCGGCGCACAGGAGCAGCTCGGCTACTTCTTCAAGGCCCCGATGACCCGGGACGGCCGGACACCCGAACACGCGCTGCACGCGCAGGAGCGGACACTGCTGGACTGGCTGGACGCGGCGGCATGACCACTGCGCTGGCGGCTCCGCCGGTCGACCGACTGGCCGCCGTGACACCGACGCTGCGCCAGATCGGCGACCTCAAACGGGTCCGGGTGGCCCACGCCGATGGCTCGGTGGCCGAACGGGCGTTCTCCCGAGCGTGGGCCGCCATCGTCGCCGGTGCCGACCCGGCGGACGTCGCCGACCGCGAGTGCGCCGCCGCGCTGGCGGGGGCCCGCCTCGGTGGAATGGACGCGGCCACCCTCACCGCCTGCGGACTGGCAGAGGCCGAGGTGGAGAACGTCCTGGCCCGCGCTGTCGACGAGCTTGTCGGCTCGCTGCACCCGGACACCGGACGTCGGGTGCGAGCGGCGCTGCCGCGACTGGTTGCCCAATCCCTGCCCGACGCGCCGGTCCCGTCGTTCGTGACGGCCCTGCGCCGACAGCCGCGCGCCGGTGCCACCGCCGCGGGGCGGCCACGCCTGGTGGTCGAGCCGGCTGAGAACCATGCCGAGCACTGCTGGGCCGTTGCCGTGTACGGGGCGCTGCTCGCTGACGACACCGGCGCGGACCCGGCGCAGGCGTTCCTGCTCGGTCTGGCCCATCACCTGCACAACGCCCGG
Source organism: Micromonospora sp. NPDC049102 (assembly GCF_043197485.1). Classification (NCBI taxonomy): domain Bacteria; kingdom Bacillati; phylum Actinomycetota; class Actinomycetes; order Micromonosporales; family Micromonosporaceae; genus Micromonospora; species Micromonospora sp. NPDC049102. Next base: position 95,619 of record NZ_JBICTE010000019.1, read on the forward strand.
CTACCCGACGCGGGCTTCGCCGGTGAGTTGCTGCTCGGCGACTACCTGGAGCCGATGACCGACCGGCTCACCGAGTGGGAGTTGGCCGAACTGCCGGAGCAGGTGGCCGCCCGGGTCAGCGCGGTGCTGGCGTTCCGGGTGGACGCCGACACGCCACTCGGACGGACCTTCCACAGCGCGGACGTGCTGGACCGGGTGCTCCAGGTGCACCATCACGCCCGCGCCGCCGCGTTCACCGTCGAGCAGGCCCTGGTGGACCTGGCTCTCGTGCACGACGGCCCGGTGGTGGACTACCAACGGGCGGTCCTGCGGGCGGCGGGACTGTGACCGCCGTCCGCGCGGTGCCCGCCGCCACAGCGACCCGGTGGCGGGGACCCGACGGCACGCCCCTGCACGCCGACACGTCGTGCACTCTCACCGACGGGGTGCGCCGCTGGCCGGTGGTGGACTCCATCCCCTGGCTGCGTCCGGACCGCGACGACCTGCGGGAGCAGGCGGTGGCCGCACTGGACGCGGGCGATCCGGACCAGGCCGCGGTGACGTTGCTCGCCGACTCCGACGACTGGTGGGACGGCCCGCCGCCGCCGGCCGACCAACTGCGTGCGGCGCTACGTGCCAGCACCCTGCGCGACGCGGTGGAGCTGCTCGGGTTCGGCCGGGTCGGGGTCTACTTCCTGCACCGCTGGTCCGACCCGAGCTGGCTGGCTGCCCTGGCGCTCACCGCCGCACACCCGCCGCACGGTCGGCCGGTGGTCGATCTGGCCTGCGGCGCCGGGCACCTGCTGCGACACCTGGTCCTGCACGGCCACCGCGATCTGACCGGCGTCGACGTGGTCTTCGCCAAGCTCTGGCTGGCCCGCCGGTTCGTGTTGCCGCCCGACGTGCCGGTCGCGCTGGTGTGCGCCGACCTGACCGCACCCTGGCCGCTACCACCTCCGGCGGCACCTCGCCATGTGGCCTGCCACGACGCCCTGTACTTCCTTGCGGACAAGGCTGCCGTCGTCACCGCCGCGCTCGCCTGTGCCGGCCCCGACGGTGCGGTGCTCCTCGGTCACCTGCACAACGCACAGCATCCCGCCGGTACGACCGGGTTGCCGCTGTCACCCGACAGCTGGACGGCCCTGCTGCCGGGTGCCACCGCGTACACCGAGGAAGAACTGACCGTGGCGGCGGCGGCCGGGCAGCTGCCCGCCCCGGCCGACCCCGCCGCCCTGATCGGCACCGAGGCTGTCGGCCTGGCCCGCGACGCCGGCGACGCACCGGCCGACGCCGCCCTGCTGGGGCCCGCGCCGGCGAGCCCACTTCGACCCAACCCGCTCTACACCGACGGGGTCCGCTGCTGGCCCGACCCGCGGTGGGCCGCCGAGTACGGCGACCGGGCCGCCGCGTACCTGCCGGAGCGTTGGCCGACGGACCCGGGCCCGGACGCGGTGCGACGTCGCCTCCTCCTCGACCTGCCTGAGCGGTGGTGAGCGATGAAGCCGGTCGGGTGGGGTGTGGTCGGCTGCGGCTGGGTCGCCCGTGACCACGTGGCCCCGGCCATCCGCGCGGCCGGGCACCGGCTCGTCGCCGCCTGCGACCCGGATCCGCGCGCCGCCGGTGGGCTCGCCCCGGATCGGGTGGCCACCACCGATCTGCACGAGCTGCTCGATCACCCGGAGGTCGAGGCGGTACACGTCGCGACCCCCAACCACACTCACGCCGACGTGGTGGCGGCGGTGGCCAAGGCAGGGCTGCCCGTGCTGTGCGAGAAGCCTCTGGCGGCGACCGTGCCCGATGCCCGTCGACTGGTCGACGCCGCCGGTGGCGCCCTCGCCGGGGCCGCGTTCGACCAGCGGTTCCATCCCGCCCACCAGCGCATCGCCGCGATGGTCGCCGCCGGTGAACTGGGCACGGTGACAGCGATCCGGATCGTCTACGGCTGTTGGCTGCCCGAGCGGTGGAGTCCCGACGGTCGACCGCACGACAACTGGCGGATCGACAGGGCCCGTTCCGGCGGTGGGGCCCTGGTGGACCTGGCCCCGCACGGCGTCGACCTGGTCGGTGTGCTGCTCGGCGAGGACCTGGTCGAGCTGACCGTGCGGACACATCGGCGGGTGCATCCCTACCCCGTAGACGACGGGGCCCTGCTGGCCGGGGCAACTGGCAGCGGGGTGCTGGTCCAGGCCCACGTGTCGTTCAACACCGCCGACCCGCTGCCTCGACGCCGGCTGGAGGTGGTCGGCACCGACGCGCAACTCGTCGCCGTGGACACCCTGGGTCAGACCGCCGGCGGCACACTCACCCGTCTCGACGCCGCGACCGGCACCGCCGCCGACGTGCCGTTCGATGTCGACACGACCCCGTTCACCAATCAGGTGCGCGCCTTCTCCACCGCCGTGCGCGGAGGCGGTTGGCCGTGGCCTCTGGACCGGGACCTGCGCCTGCACGAGTTGCTGCAGACCGCCGCGGAGAGGAACTGACGGTGCCCCTCCGCCCGTACGCCTGCGCGAACTGCGGCCACTGGCAACGCTGGTTCGCGTCCCCGCCGTCCTGCCCGGTCTGCACGGATGTGCGCAACGCGCTGCCCGAGGACGGCTGGCGGTTCACCTCCGCCGACGAGGTGGCGGTCGGACGGCAGGCACGCCGCGCCGTCGTCGCTCCCGGCGTGACCGGTTACTGGTGCGAGCCGCAGCTCGGGCTCGGCACCACCGGCTGGGTGATCGAGACCGACGCCGGTCTGGTCGGTTGGGAGGCGGCCGGCTGGTACCCAGCCGACGCCATCACCGACCTGCGCGAGCGCGGTGGTCTGGTCGCGCTCGGGGCGAGCCACGTGCACGGGTACGGCGCTCTGTGGCAGCTTCAGGACGCATTCGCCCCGCCGGTGCTCGCGATCGGTGTCGACGATCTCGTCTGGACGAAGGCGTTCCAGGTGACCTGGCCCACCGACGATCGACATCTGCTCGCACCCGGCCTGGTGATGTACCGCAGTGGCGGTCACTTCCCCGGGCACAGCGTCCTGCACGACGAGCAGCGCGGGATCCTCTTCGTCGGTGACCTGATCAAGGTGGAGCTGGCCGGGGAGAGCCCGGTCGGCCTTTCCTGCCACAAGGCGTTCCATGCCCAGATCCCGCTCTCGCACGCCGAGGTGCGGCAGGCCCGCGACCTGGTCGAGATGCTCGACTTCGACGCGGTGGCCACACCCTTCGAGTACGCGGCGCCGGTCTCTCGCCGGCAGGTGCTCGCCCTGTTCGACCGGCAGCTGCGGGGGCAGCCGACGGCCGGACCCATACCGATCGAGGAGCTGACGTGACCCGAGCCGCCGAACCGCGTACTCCCACCATCTCGGCGACGTCGGTCGCCGACCGGCTCGCCGATGCGCTGCCCGCTGGCGAGGTCGGTGACTTCGACGTCTCCGGGCTGGACCGGATCGGTCTGCCGGTGGTCTCCGCCGACCACCTCGGCGACGGTTGGCCCCGGGCCGCGGCGATGGGGTACGGCGCCAGTCTTGAGCAGGCGCGCACCGGCGCGTACGGGGAGCTGGCCGAGGCCCTGTTGCTGCACGGACAGCTACGGGCCATGGTTCCCCGGCGGGCTTCGTACGCGCAGCTACGTACCGAGCTGGGCGTCGGCGGTGTGGTGGATCCGCGGTCGCTGGTGCTGCCCGCCGGCACGACCGTCGACGACGACCAGCCCCGCTCCTGGCTGCCCACCGTGCGGTGGCGCACCGGCGAGACGGTGCTGGTGCCGGCGGAGTTCTGCGGTTCCGCGAGCGAGGACCTGCCCTGGCAGGACCCGGCCGAACGGCTCATCACGGTGATCACCAACGGGTCGGGCGCGGGCGACACCATCGAACGGGCCGTCGCACACGGCCTCCTCGAACTGCTGCAACGCGACGGCAACACCACCGCCTTCCGGGCCATGGACGCCGGCGTGGTGATCGACCTCGACGAGGTCCGGGACCCGGTGACCCGAGCCACCCTGGACCGGCTGCGGGCCGCGCACATCGACGTCGTCCCGAAGCTCGCCTCTACCGACTTCGGGCTGGTCGACGTCCACGTCGTCGGCATCGACCGGGAGCCGGAGACCCCACCGTTGGCGGTCACCGCGTGTGGGGAGGCCGCCCACCCGGACCGCGAGACCGCACTGCGCAAGGCGCTGCTGGAGTACGTCTCCTCCCGTTCCCGCAAGGTCTTCTCCCACGGGCCGTTGGAGGCGCTGCGGCGGTTCACGCCGGAGGCGTACTGGCGGCGGGAGTTCGCGCGACCGGCCGAATCACAGGAGACCCGAGCCCTGGCCGCGATGCGCGAGTGGACGCACCTCGACGGCGGGCAGCTCCGCGCCCTGCTGGAACCCGTGGTGCTGGCCCAGCGCAGCACAGTGCCCTTCACCGCGTTGCCGACCGTCGCGCCCGGAAGCCTCGACGACCCGAGCGCGCTGCTGGCCGACCTGCTGCACCGGCTCGCCGAGTTCGACGTACTTGTCGTCGTCGCGCCCGGCGACGGGGCGGTGGCGGTCAAGGTGATCGTGCCCGGACTGGAGGCGGAAACCATGTCGTACGGGCGAATCGCGGCGCGGGGTGTCGAGCGCCTGATGAAGAGGGACTCGCCGCTGGTCGGGCTCGGGTCGCCTCCGCACGACGGTGCCGCACCGGTGGTCCTGGACCCGGCGGGCCGGGAGCGACTGGGCAACGAGGCGTGGCTCGACCTGAGCCTGGTCGCCCGGACGATCGGCCCGCTCTATCCGCTCTACCGCGAGCCGAGTCGGCACGTCGTCGCCCGGAGTGAGACATGAGCCTGCGATACGCCTACAACACCAATGGGATGACGTCGCACCGGCTCGACGACGCACTGGCCCTGCTCGCCGACTGCGGCTACGACGGCGTCGCGCTCACCCTCGACGTGGCCCACCACGACCCGTACGCGCCCGACCTCGCCGGGCGCACCCGCCGGTTGGCCGGCCGTCTCGACGCGCTCGGCCTCGCCAGCGTGGTGGAGACCGGCGCGCGGTTCCTGCTCGACCCGCGGCGCAAGCACCATCCCACCCTGGTCTCGCCGGCCGAGGATGACCGGACGCGGCGGCGCGAATTCCTCCGTCTCTGCGTGGACGTAGCTGTCGAACTGGGCAGCGAGGCCGTGTCGTTCTGGGCCGGCGTACCCGAGCCCGGCACCGACCGTGACCGCAGCTGGCACTGGCTCGTCGACGGTGTCCGCGACGTCGTCGAGTACGCCGGCCGGCACGGCATGACGTGCGCTCTGGAGCCGGAGCCGGGGATGCTTGTCGACGACTGCGACGACTGGGCCCGGCTCGCGGCCGAGGTTCCTGGTCTCACGTTGGCCCTGGACACCGGTCACTGCCTCGTGTCCGGCCGGTACGACCCCGCCGCTGCGGTGCGCACCTTCGCGGCCAGTCTGGGCGCCTGCGCCATCGAGGACATGCCCCGCGGCCGGCACGAGCACCGCGCTCCCGGTGAGGGGGACTTGGACTTCCCCGCAGTGCTCGGCGCACTGACCGAGGCAGGCTATCGCGGGCTGGTCAGCCTCGAACTCTCCCGGGACGCCCATCGGGCCGACACGCTGGTGCCTGCCGCGCTGGCCGCGCTGCGCCTCGGCGAGCAGCAGTCCCGCACCTCCACCGAGCTGAAGGTCGGTGTCCGATGAGGATCTGCTTCGTGTCGCGACGGTACTGGCCGGCGGTCTCCGGGATGAGCGCGTACGCCGAGAACCTGCTGGCGCACCTGGTCCGTGCCGGTCACGAGCCCACCCTGGTGTCCCAGTACCGGGGCGACGCCGCAGGTCGCGCCGTGTACGGCGGAGGCCCACCCCCCTCGGACCGGGTGCCCGCCGGCGTCGAGGTGCACGCTCTGGAGGCGCGCGGCGAACAGGCGGTGGGTCGGGGCGAGCCAGCGGACTTCGAGGCGGACGTCACGGAGATGACCGACACCGTGCTCCGGCTGCACGCCCGCCGACCCTTCGACGTGCTGCACGCGCAGTACGCGTACCCCAACGGGCTTGCGGTGCTCCGTGCGGCACGGGCGGCCGGGCTACCCGCCGTGGTCTCCGTGCAGGGCGGCGACGGCCACTGGGTCGGCACCTGCTGTACCACCCACCGTCACCTGGTGCGGGCGGTCTTCGCCCACGCGCCGGCACTGCTGATCGGATCACCGTCGTTCGCCGCCGAGGTCAGCCAGCGGCACGAGCTCGACCCGACCCGTTTCACCGTCGTTCCCGGCGCGACCGACACCGAACGATTCGTGCCGGTCGCGTCTCCCGGTCGGGTCTCCGACCCGGCGGTGCTGCTCTACCACGGTCGGGTCGACGCGCGGAAGGGCGTGCTCGACCTGCTCGACGCGGTCGCCAAGCTTCGCGCGGAGGCGGTTCCGGTGCGTCTGCTGCTCTCGGGTATCGGCCCGGACCTGGGCGCTGTCGAGACCCGGATCACGGAGTTGGGCCTCCTCGACACCGTCGAACTGCTCGGTGCGGTGCCGTACGAGCGGGCCCACGAGGTGTACGCGCGGGGGGAGATCTTCGTCAGCCCCACCTACGCCGAGGGTTTCTCCAACACCATCCTCGAGGCGATGGCCAGCGGCCTGCCGGTCATCTCCACCGACGTGGTCGGCGTGCGCGACTGCGTGCGCCCGGAGGAGAACGGTCTGCTGGTGCCGGCCGGTGATCCGGCGGCACTGGCGGGCGCCGTCCGCCGTCTGCTCGACGACGCGGCGCTGCGCCGTCGGCTCGCCGGCCAGGCCCGCAGTGACGTCGAGCAGCAGTGGAGTTGGCCGGTGATCGCTGGTCGGATCACCGCCGTCTACGACGGGCTGGCCGCGTCCGTACCGGAGATACCCGACCCGCCGGTCGACTCGACCTGTCGCTTCCGCGCGGCACCCCACCTGCTGTGAGCGCGAGTCGACAACCCTCCGCCGTTCCGGACGACGGGCCACCGGTGACGGCGGGTCCCGGGGTCGCGGTGGCGGTCAGCCCGCATCTGGACGACGCGGTGTTCTCCGTCGGCGGCACCCTCGCGGCACTGGCTGCGGCGGGTTGGACGGTACGGGTGGTCACCTGCTTCACCGCCAGCGTGCCCGACCCGTCACCGTTCGCCCTGGCCTGCCAACTCGACAAGGGGATCGCGGCCGACGTCGACTACATGGCGCTGCGCCGGGCGGAGGACGAAGCAGCCTGCGCGGTGCTCGGGGCGCAGCCGGTACACCTGCCACTGCCCGAGGCGCCGCACCGCGGTTATCCCGACCCCGCCGCGCTCTTCGCCGGTGTACGAGGCGACGACCGGGTCGCGGCGGCTCTCGTACCAGCGCTGCGTCCACATCTGGCGGACGCCGACGTGATTCTCGCGCCGCAGGCCCTCGGCGATCACGCCGATCATCGCATCGTCAGCGAGACGGTCGCCGCGCTCGCGCCGGACGGCCTGTGGTGGCGGGACGTGCCGTACGTCAGCCGCCAACCGGCTGCGTCACCGTGGCGCGGCGTGCCCGACGGTGTCGAGGCGGGCGCCGACATCAGCGATCACCTGGCCCGAAAGGTGACGGCCGCCGCCAGCTATCACAGCCAACTCGGGTTCCAGTTCGGTCAGATCGGGGTGGCTCCGCTGCTGCGCAACCTCGCCGCAGAGGAGGCCGCCAGGTTGGGCCTGCCGGGCGCGGTCGAGGCGTTACGCGGGACGATGGACCGTCTCCGGTTGATCGGCGCGGTGTCACCTGCCCTGGTCGTCCCCGAGATCCCGCGCCGGAGCGTCTAGCAGGGCAGTTTGCTGGCAATGCGTGACCAGCTACCTCGCGAGAGGGTGCAGGGTAGGCACCGCTAGACACGATGCGGTCAGCGGCGTGCAGCTCTTGCCCTACCGGGCATGCGGTGCGTGGTGAGGTTCGGCGCGGATACTGGCGGTGTGAAGGAGCAGGATCAGGCGACGGAGTTGACCCGCTGGACCGTGCACGGCGAGCGAGTGGTCGACGACTCCCGCCGGGCGCGGCTGAGTATTGCCGAGGTGGAGTTGCCGGACGGGGTTCGTTTCGAGCAGTACGTGATCCGGGCTCCCCGGTCGGCCATGGTGGCCGTACTCGATGATCGGGAGCGCCTGTTGTTGATGCGGCGCCACCGGTTCGTGTTCGATCGGTGGGTGTGGGAGTTGCCCGGTGGCTACGTCGACGACGAGGAGCACCCGGCGCGGTGTGCGGTGCGGGAGGTTGAGGAGGAGACCGGCTGGCGGCCCCATGAGGTCGAGCCGCTGTTGTCCTTCCAACCCTGGGTCGGCACTGCCGACGCCGAGAACCTGCTGTTCCTGGCCCGGCAGGCTGAGCACATCGACGCGCCCGTGGACGTGAACGAGGCCGAGCAGGTCGCCTGGATTCCGCTCGACGAGGCGTACGAGCTGGTGTCTCGAGGTGAGATCGTCGGTGCCGGCACGGTGATCGCGGTGCTGGAGCTGGTCGCGCGTAAGGCCAGGGGAGAGCTGTAGGGGTCAGCGCCGCCGGCCCAGGGTGGCGTCGATGCGGCCGGTGAAGTGCCGGACGGCGGGTAGTCGCCGGTATGGGGCAAGTTGGGTTTGCAGGTCGCGGAGGTAGCGGACGGCTCTGGCAGAACGTAGCTGGGCGGCCAGGGTCAGGGCTTCCGCGCCGATGGCACAGGCCCGGTCGGGTTGGCTCTGTTGGGCGTGGACGCTGGCGAGTAGGGCGAGGTTGAAGGCTTTGCCTCGGACGTATCGGTTGTCCATGCGCAGCGATCGGGCGGCGAAGCGCTCGGCGTGGGTGTTGCGGCCGAGGGCGTGGAAGCAGTGGCCGAACTTGGCCGACAGGTACGCCTCGTCGAAGTAGCTGAGCCATTGAGGGTCGCTGCTGCGGTCGGCCCGGTCTAGGGCTTGCTCTGCATGGTGCAGGGCGGAGGCGCACGCCCGTTCGTCGTTGGCCTTGGCAAGGGCGTGGGCTTCCATGACGTGGGCTTCGGCGGTAAGGACGGGGATCCCGGCGCGTCGGGCCGTCCGGCCAGCGGCGTGGGCGGTTGCCAGTGGGTGACGGTTGCCTCGGGCTCGGGCGACTACCTCGCTGGAGGCGGATCCGGACGCAGACCTAATGCGAGGATCAGCTGTTCAAGCAGCACGACCGTCGGCTGGAGGGGTGTTGCTGATGTCGATCTGATCGGTGTCGCCGACCCGTCTGGGCTGTACTTCGGGGGTGCCGTGAACCGCGCGTGTAGCCCCTGATGGTTAGCTGCGCCGTCCCGGTGACGCCCGTAACCGGTGATCAGGTGACACGGTTTAGTTAGGTACAGCAGGAACGATCACGGGAATATCGGGAGTCAGGCAGTGAGCAGCGGGCAAGCCGGTTGGCGCCCGTACCCGGGCGCCTACCGTGCTCCCGAAAATCTTCCCCCGGTCGAGCCCGGTCGTATCGTTGGCCTGGTTGCCAGCTGCGATCTCCGAGGGGCGTACCCCGAGGATGCAAGTACCCGGAGCTTCACGGTCAGTGAGTTCGCGGTGCTGGAGGACGGTCGGCGCGTGCTCCTGCACGCTGAACGTGGGTTCACTGTCACTGCTAGATCAACCGGCGTCCCGGGTGGCGTCGTTCCGCTCGTCGAGACTCGGGACAGCATCACCCAGTACGTGTTGAACGCCGTGCTTCCCGACGACGCCGAAGAGCCCGGAGAGGAACATCCTTGGTCGTGGTTGGCCGAGCTGGCTCGGGCCCGCGGCCTGGATGCAAGCGCAGGAGACCTACGAGGTCTTCCCTGTCAGGTGGTCTTCACCGACACAGTGACCCGATGGCTCGCGCCTACCTGAGCTCCAGCGCCTAGACCTGATCACCCCGTAGTTCCCCGGTGCCGCGCTTGCGGGTTGTCGGTGTCCTCGGTGGCCAAGTCGTGAATGCCCGTCGCCGGCGGCGAGGGCCGGTTACCGCGGGATCGGCATTCCGAGGCTGGTGCGTTCTTTGCCCAGTGCGAGTCGACCGGCGCTGATTTTGGGGCCGGTGCGAATTGGCCAGGGGGTCGGTGTGACTGCGGTGTCGAGGTAGTCCGACGGGGCCGCCCGGGGCCGCAGATACTCGGCCTTTGCGAGTTCGGTGAGGGTCGCGACGGAGGTGTTCCGGACTGCTTCGTCGCGGAATTTGCGGGTGGTCGCGCTGGCGGTGACGGTGGCCGAGAAGGTGGTCATGGGGACAGACCAGTCGCGGGCCAGCACTGCGGTGAGGTGGCGGTGATAGAGCATGGCCCGGCCGCCGCGGCGGGTGCGTGCGAACCAGGTGGCGCTGCGGGCGTTGCTGTCGCGGGCGCGGTCGGTGACCTTCGGGGCCGGTAGCCCGGGTCGCCGAGCCGCCGCCGGATCTCTGCGGCGAACCGTAGTTGGCCGTCGGGTCCGCCGGCGGCGAGGCGCCGCCAGTGCAGCGACCCGACGGGCGCGGCGACCTTGACGGCTTCGGGGTAGGTCACGGCGAACAGCCGGGTGGTGCTGAAGGTGGTCTTCTCGGTGCCGTGCGGGATGAGGACGTCGACGCGGTCGCGCAGTCGAGGCGCGCGTCGAGGTCGTTGTCGTCGGCGGGGGCTGTCCGGCGCAGGTCGGCGCCGAGGCTGTGCAGGTCCTTGGGAACCTGCGCGCCGGCCGGTAGACCTTTACGGCACGACTGACGGGGGTACGCACCTTCGTCGAGGGCGTGGCCCCTGTCCAGCGGCGAGGCCCACCGTGTGCCTCCGACACCGCAGCCGTCGCGTGCGCCGAATTCGTTCCACCTTGCGCCCATCCGTCTCCAGTTCGGCCTCGAATGCCTCATGACAACAGCAGTGAAGTACAAGCATTTGAGGAGTTCGGATGAAGCGACGCCTTTTTGCCTCGGTTGGCGTGATCGCAGTGCTGGCCCTGTCCGCCTGCGGCGGCACCGACAGCGACGACGGTGCCAGCGGCGCGCCGAGCACGTCGGCCAGCGCGCCGATGGCATCGGCATCGCCGTCGATGATGATGTCGGGTCAGTTCGGCTCGGGATGCGCCGCCGTACCGACGGATCCGTCCAACCCGGGTAGTTTCGACGCGATGGCGAAGGTGCCGGTGGCCACCGCCGCGTCCGGCAACCCGCTGCTGTCGACCCTCGTGACTGCCGTGAAGAAGGCCAACCTGGTCGACTCCCTCAACGGCGCGCAGGGCGTCACGGTGTTCGCGCCGACCAATGACGCGTTCGCCAAGATCCCGAAGGCGGACCTGGACAAGGTCCTGGCCGACGACGCCATGCTGAAGAAGGTGCTGACCTACCACGTGGTGCCGACCCAGTTGTCGCCGGACACCCTGGCGGGCACCCACAAGACGTTGCAGGGCGGCGACCTGGAGGTGACCGGCAGTGGCTCGTCGTTCACCGTCAACGGCACCTCGATGGTCGTCTGCGGGAACGTCTCGACGGCCAACGCCACCGTGTACATCGTCGACACCGTTCTGATGCCCAAGAGCTGATGGCGCCGACCGACATCGAGCCCCGGCCGGCGACCCGCCGGTCGGGGCCGTCCCCCAGCATGACCGCCCTCCGCGCCCCCGTCGTCGGCGTGCTGACCGCCGGAGTGACCCTCGCCGTGGCGCATCTCCTCGCGGCGCTGGTCGCCCCCGTCGCCGATCCGGTGCTGGCAGTCGGCGGTGTCGCCATCGACCTGGCACCGCAGCCCATCAAGGCGTTCGCCATCCGCACCTTTGGCGCCCACGACAAGATCGCTCTCCTCGTCGGCGTCTACGCGCTGCTGGTCCTGGCCGCGGTTCTGCTCGGCGCGGCGGCGGTTCGACGACGACGCTACGGTCTGGCCGGCCTCGCCGTGTTCGCTGCCGTCGGCGTGGCCGCCGTTCTGTCCCGTCCGGGTGCGACGCCCCCGGACGTCCTGCCGGTGCTGGCAGGTGCGGGTGTCGGGTCGGCCGCGATGCTGGTGTTGGTGCGCGCCGCCCGAACGGTCCGGGTGGGCGCGTCGAGCCGGCCGAGGCTGCTTAACCGCCGTCAGTTCCTGGTCACGGCGGCAGGGGCAACGCTGAGCGCCGGTTCCACGGCCGTGATCGGCGAGGCTGTCGGTCGCGGCAGCGCGCTCGGTGACCGTTCCCGTGCCGCCGTTCGTATTCCGCCGCCCGTGCGACCCGCGCCGCCGCTACCCGCGGCTGTCTCCGCCGGCGTCGACGGAGTCTCGGCGTTCCTCACCCGCAACCGGGACTTCTACCGGGTCGACACGGCTCTCACCGTCCCGCAGGTCGACGTGAAGACCTGGCGATTGACCCTCGACGGGGCGGTCGACCGTCCTCGTAGCTGGAGTTTCGAGGAACTTCTCGCCCGTGGCCTCGTCGAGCGTGACATCACCCTCAACTGTGTCTCGAACGAGGTCGGTGGTCCCTACATCGGCACCGCCCGCTGGGTCGGCGTCCCCCTCGCCCCGCTACTGCACGAGGCGGGCATCCACGCCGGGCAGAACCAGCTGGTCAGCCGCTCGGTGGAGGGTATGACCATCGGCACTCCGCTCCAGGCGATCCTCGACGGGCGCGACGCGATGGTGGCCGTGGCCATGAACGGCGAACCTCTGCCGCTGGAACACGGCTTCCCTGCCCGCATGCTCGTGCCTGGCCTCTACGGCTATGTGGGCGCCTGCAAATGGCTCACCTCGATGAAGGTGACCACGTTCGACGCGTTCGACCCTTACTGGGTGCAGCGCGGCTGGGCCGCCGACGCGCCCGTCAAGACCGCATCACGCATCGACACCCCGCAACCCTTCGCCCAACGCCGCGCCGGACCCGTCATGATCGCCGGGGTCGCCTGGGCGCAACGGCGGGGGATCACCGCCGTCGAGGTGCAGGTCGACGACGGGCCGTGGCAGCGGGCACTGCTCGCCGACGGTCCATCGCCGGACCTGTGGCGGCAGTGGACCTACCGCTGGGACGCCACCCCCGGCAGCCACACGGTGCGTGTACGGGCCACCGATGCCAGCGGTGCGACCCAGACCGACGAACGGGCCGCGCCCTTCCCCGACGGCGCGACCGGCTGGCACAGCACCACCGTCACGATCACCTGACCGGGTGCCTGCCGTCCGGCGGGCCGTCGGCGACATAGTCGAAAAAACCTCGTCCGGCACCAGTCCAGCGGCCGCCACGCCACGAATCCCTCACGACCGCACCCGAGTATCAACGCCGTATGCAGGCGGAACGGAGACGTGGAGTGCACTGCCGCGACAATGTCATCGTCTACCCGCGCCTCGCTCACGCGCACGTCGCCAAGCATTCGAGCATGCGGCGGCAGGCTGAACGGCCGCCAGCACAGGAGAGGACATGTCGAGGATGAGCGGTGACCCGGAACACGCGCGGCGGTTGCGGTCGGTGCCGCCGGACACCGTCACACCGCCGAGTCCTGACGAACTGCTCTCTCGGGTGGCGCGGGGTGACGAGGCGGCGTTCGCGGCGCTGTACGACACCGTGGCCGGCCGGGTCCTCGGGCTGGCCCGCCGGGTCCTGCGTGACCCGGCGCAGGCCGAGGAGGTGACGCAGGAGGTGATGGTCGAGGTGTGGCGTACCGCTGGGCGCTTCGAGGCCGGTCGTGGCTCGGCTTCGGCCTGGGTCCTGACGATGGCGCATCGCCGGGCTGTGGATCGGGTGCGCTCGGAGCAGGCTCACAGCGACCGCACCCGGCGCGTCGCCGCGTCCGAGACGCACGTTCCCTACGACGAGGTCGTCGAGGACGTCACGGCCCGGTTGGAGAGGGAACAGGTCCGTCGCTGTCTGGGCCGCCTGACGCCGGTGCAGCGGGAGGCGGTGACACTGGCCTACTACGGCGGGCACACCTACCGTGAGGTCGCCGAGAAGCTGGACACGCCGCTGCCGACGGTGAAGACGCGGATGCGCGACGGACTGATCCGGATGCGTGACTGTCTGGGCATCGACATGGAGGGACGGGCATGAGCGCCGACATCCACACCCTCGCCGGCGCGTACGCCCTGAACGCGGTCGACGAGTTTGAGAGGGCGACGTTCGAGCGGCACCTGGCGGAGTGCGAGTCGTGTCGTCTGGAGGTGGCCGAGTTGCGGGAGACCGTGGCACGGCTCGCCGACGACACGGTCGTCGAGGGCATGCCGCCGGCTCTACGGGAGCGCACCCTCACGCAGGTGGCGCGCACGCCGCAGGTGCGTACCGCTGCCGCAGGAGACAGCGTCAGAGGGCAGGCAGGCAGGTGGCGGCGCCTGACCGCGGCCGCTGCGGCGGTCGTGCTCGTGGCCGGCGGCGCGAGCGCGGCCACCTGGGCCGTGACCAATGATCGGATCAGCGACGAGCGGGCCAGTAGTGATCAGGCGCGGCAGATCGCCGTGGTCCTGGATGCCCCGGACGCCCGGGTGTTCGAGCGGTCGCTGCAACCCGGCGGCGCCGCGACCGTGGTGGTCTCGCGCGAGCGGGACCGTGGTGTGGTGCTGCTGCGGGACCTGCCCGAGGCCGGCCCCGGGCGGATCTACGAGCTGTGGCTCATTCGGGGCAGCGAGCCCCGAAAGGTGGGACGACTGGCAGAGGGCGTCCGGGAGTCGACCATGGTCGTCGGTCCGGTCGCCGAGGCAGGCAGCTTCGGCGTCTCCAACGAACCCCTGGGCGGCTCCGTCACTCCCACACGAATCCTGGGTACGGTCGAGCTGAGCTGAGCACGGTGAGCACGCGCGCCTCTGTGGCAACGTCAGGTACCCGCCGGCAGGCAGTAGGGCGGCCACCACGAGTCCGCCGTAGCCGTCGATGGGCATATATACGTGGAGCGCGTCAGGTCCGTGCCGGACTGCGATGATCGACGCGTGACGTACATCCCTGACCTGGCGCCCTACGACTACCACCCGGGCGCCCCGGACGCTCTCGCCATTGGTTGGCTGGATTCGAGCATGCCCTTCACCACCGGAGCCTGCCCCCGCGACGTGCGAGATCGCTTGGTAAGCCTCGGCGCCACACCGGTACGGCTCATGCGTGGCTACCACTACTGCCAGTTCTGCCCGGCTGCGGTCGAGCCGCGCGTGACTGGGGTCGACACTCGGCTCCCCGGAACTTCCGATGTCGCACGCGGGAACGGCGAGATCTGGCTCACCGGAGTGGGCGGAACGAACTTCTCCGCGCCGGCGCTGATCGGCCACTACGTCGAAGAGCATCGCTACCTGCCACCTGATGGCTTCCTCGAGGCGGTTCGGACCGGTGTCCCCACCCCCGGCGTCGCATAGCGGCGTCCGGCTCCTACCGCACGCGGCTGGCCCCGAAGTACGCGCTGACCGCCGTCGAACACGGCTCTGGTCATCCTGAACCGCGACGGTTGCGCAAACTCCCCACCGGCATGATCCTGCCGTCGACCCGGCCCACCCGAGGATGCGCCTCTACCGCTGTCAAGTCGCCATGATGACGCAGCGCTCCGTCCGGCCGCGCTACTGCAGCAACTCGGCGTGTGGATGCTCCGGCGACACCGGACAGACGTAGAGCTGCAGGTTGAACCCGGCGATGGATACCAGGCTCGGCCGCGCCGGGTCCGGGTGGGCGTTCCGCATGGCGTCGTCTCTGTCCTCGTAGGGGATCCAGCTGTGGTTGCTGCCGTCCCACTCGATCGAGGCGATCGTCAGCAGTGGTTCGAGCGGTGTTCCGCAGCTCTGGCAGGGCAGCGCCTGAGGGTCGATGAAGCTCCAGGGCGCCCAGCCGCCGACCTTCCAGCCCGGTGCGACGGACAATTCGTACTGGTAGAACGCCGACTCTGCCTGGTCGTACGCGCTTCCCGGGGCAGCGTCGGCTTTCTGCCGAGCACTCCAGTGCTCCACCTGCTCGCGCAGACCCTGCTTCAGCTCCAGCGGCGCGGGATACTCCGTCACCTGCTCGGGATGGACGAGGCACGGTTGCGGCACGTAACCCTCATGTTGGACCGCAACGGGTTGCGGGGGAACGACGACCACGTCCGTGAGTCGCGTCGAGGAGCGCCAGAACAGCGCCGTCCTAGGTATCTGCTGCTCGGGGTGGTCGAACGGGCACCACAGCACCTGCACCATGTCCGCCTGCTCGGGCACACGGAGATGGGGCACGTCGCGAAGATAGAGCTGGGCGACGGGCAGCAACGCCACCGGCTCGTCGGGCCAGGGGCGGCCACGATCAATACGATCCACGACCTCCTGCTCCTGCGGTGTGAACAGCATGTCACCGGCAGGACGGTTGTTCGCAGCCGTGATGAGCTGCCGCAGCAGTCTCACATCCTGCACCGTCGTCGCAGGTCGGCCGTCCGGTTGGTGCGGACCATCGCAGAACGGCCATGCCTCGGTGACCGGCCACAGCAGCGGCCCACCGACCGAACTTTCGCGCACAGACGGTGAGCCGGGACGTGGGTGCAGGCGTGTCGTCGTGCGTGCCAGCGGTGCCAGTTGCGGGAACACCGCCGCGATGTCCGCCGGACGTGGCGGGGTGCTGCGGGGGGCGCCGGCTGTCGATGACCCGGGACCGTCAGTTTCCAAGGTTGACCACCGCTCCGTTGACCGTCCGATTGTTGGGCACCATACTGCCGCTGAACAGGGGCTGCGTCGTGCCGTCGGCCTTCTGGACGGTAGCGCTCATGGTGACCGACGTCGGGATGGTGCTGGTGGCGTCGCGGTACTGCGCCGTCACCTCGTAGTACACCGCCTCGCCGGCGTTCAACCGTCCCACCGCTGTCTGAGCGGTCTGCTCGTACGTGCGCATGCTGGGCGTGCCGGTGTTCATGCCCACCTGCCAGCAGGGGACCAGGTTGGCCGCGATGCCCTTGCCTCCGAGGACGTTGGCGACGAGGTGGCACCGGGCGAGACTGCCGCCGCCGTTTCTGGCAGCGAACGACTGCGCGTCCTGCCAGCCGGTGATGTCTCCCTGAGCGGCGGTTCCCTTCGCGGCGGGCCTGGTGATGCAGGCAGTCGCCTGGCTTGCCCGAGCACCGGGACCGCCTGGGGGAGTGGTGGTCTTGTTGCGGTTGGCCACCGGTTGGGTGGTGTTCACGATCCACCCGCCGCCGCTGCCCTGCGCGCCCGGCGGACGGGAACTCACGCATGTGCTTCTGCTGGGCGAAGGGGAGACCGTAGCGGGTGCGGGCGATGCGCTGGCGCTCGGCGCGGCGGTGGGCGTCGGCTGCAGGCGGGTGCGGGCGTCGTCGAGCCACTCCTGCAGCTCATCGAGGATCCGCTGGACCTGCACGCGTGTCACCGCCCGCGCCAGCACCTGGGCCTGAGCCGCGTAGACGTGCGCGCCGCGCTGAGCACGGGCCCGCAGGTACCAGCTGGTCCAGGTGGGGGACACGTTGGTGCAGCTGAGTTGGCCAGTGGCGTTGACCGGCAGGGTGCCTGTGGTGGCGCAGCCGCCGACTGGTCTGCCATCACCGGTCATCGTGACGGTCATGGTGGCGCTGGCGGACTTGGGCGTCTGCAGGTCCTTGCCCACGAAGCGGCTGCTGATGGTGACGGTTATCCGGCAGGCGCCGGGACCGCATCCGGTGAAGCGGGCGTTGCCCTTGGCCGTGAACTGGTAGGACAGGTCGAACGAACTCTCCAGCTCCTTGGCTTTTCCGGTCAGGTCGCGGAACAGGGCATCCACCTCGGCTTGCCCCATGTCGGCCACGCGGATCCGTCCGGGCAACGTCGGTGCCGCAGGGGCCATCCGCCGCCAGCTGACCTGTCGCGAACCACCACTTTCGGCCCCAACGATGGAGGTGTGCGCAGCGCCCCGCAGCGTCGGCATGCCGGGCAGCGTCGGCAGGCTCGGCGGCGACGGCAGACTCGGCAGAGCGGGCGCTGAGGGATCAGCGCCCCTGGTCGGCAAGGCCGGCAGGCTCGGCAAGGACGGAAGTGAGGCACCCCCCTCCTTCGACATGATCTGCACCAACCGATACGGACGCTGTGTGCTCACGAAGATTTCGGCCTGAGGGGTGGTGGCCTTCCAGGTCGTCACCCCCTCCACCGGCGTTGTCTCAGCTGAACGCGGAAAAGTGGTGCCCTCGGCGCGAAGGCGTTCGTCGACGGCGTCAGCGAGGGTCCGGGGCGTGAGAGGCTGCTGGGCGGCGGGACCGGCTGCGGCCCCTCCGGTGAGCCACTTACCGGTCAACGAACTCGACTGCGCGCCGGTGGTGCCAGGGACCGCGAAGCCGTCCGGGAAGCGGACATAGGCCTTGCCGCCGATGCTCAAACTCTGCACGTCGATGCTGCCGAGTGCCATCGTGCTCAGAGACTGGCCGGCACTGGTGGCGCGCGTGGTGACCGCCACGCCCCCCAGATCCGACGTGTACTGCAGCGCGGGTGCCTGCCGCATCGCTTCTATGGCCGCTGTGAAAGCGTCCTTGGTGCCGACCTCGGCCTTCTTGCCTCCGCCGGTACAACCGGTGAGCGCTAACAAGGCCACCGAGACGCCGCACAGAAGGGCCTGCCGCCGCCCGCTCATGATGTCCTCCCCGTTGGACCGACTGAGCCGCGAAACGTCAACGGTAGAGCGAGGCACTCGTGATCGCTGTCTGGTACCTGACGACCTTTCACGAAAGTAGCCTCGGCCGATCTGCACGCCAACGATGTCTGGGGACGCGCTCGGGTTCTCCTCGGACGGGCGCCAGCTGCAATGCATGCCGTTCCAGTCGCCCGAATCCACGGTGAAGATCAGGGTCATCGTGGTGCCGCAGGCAGCACACTCCATCGGGTACGGATCGGTCAGTGACCAGTTCGCGAACCCGCCGACCTTCCACCCGGGCGCCAGCGACAGGTCGCTCTGATAGTGCGGGCGGCTCTCCCCACAATCCAGTCGTCACGGGCGGGTATGGACACGGCCTGATCGTCGCGGATCGGGACTCGCCTGCGCCACCGAGATTGCGCGCCAACGCCAGCACCGGCCGACATGGACCCCCGGCTGCACCCGATTCGGCCCACTTCCGGTGATGACGTCGGCGTGCTTTGGTAATCACATCACCACCAACCGTCAATGGGAGTAGAGATGATGCGATCTGTTGGCAAGCGTTCATTGGCGAGTCTGACCGCAGGCGCCCTCATCGCGACGCTGGGCCTGCCCGGCGTCGCCACGGCCGAGTCGACACACCAGAGCGTCGCGACCTGTGCGCTACAAACCCTGCCCTATCCGACGGACATGCATGGTCGAGCTACGGCCGTCGACCCGACCGGCAAGTTCATCGCCGGTATCGGTTACGGGGTCGATGACGATGGTTGGCGGCCGCGGCTGCTGCTCTGGGCCGGAGCGCGCCCCGGGGCGTGGAACCAGCCGCGCCTCACCATCGTCGAGACAGCAGTGGTGGAGGAGGTCGAGGGCATCAATCGCAACGGCGTTGCCGTTGGCAACGCCGTCGTCGACCACATCTACCGCCCCTGGCGCTACCGCGACGGGCGGCTGGAGTGGCTGCCCGTCCTGCCGGGGGCCTCCAACGTCTTCACCTCTGGGATCAACTCGCGCGGCGACATCGTCGGACGTGGCGTCGTTGAGGAGACCGAGACAACCCTGCCGCTGCTCTGGCCGGTCGACCGACCGGGCACCGTCGAGGTGATCGACGCCCCGTACGACGCCGGCGCGACGGAGATCCTCGACGACGGCACCATCATCGGCGGCGCTGGCGGCTTCGGCTGGGTACGCCATCCCGACGGAACGACTGATCGACTCACCGTCCCCGGCGCCCGGTGGGCGGGGATCGTCGCGGCCCGGGGGACCTGGGCGGTCGGTAGCATCGGTACCGGCCCCGGGGAAGAGGACAAGGCCCCGGTGCGCTGGGACCTGCGGACTGGCGTGGCGACCGCCGTGCCCCCGGCGTTGGTGTCAACTCTGGACGTCAACAGTCAGGGCTCGGTGCTCGGTGCTCGAGCCGTCGGCCACGGCGACCGGATCGTCCCACTGGGCGGCGCCATCCCCGGTGTCCAAGACCCCTTCGGCTGGGGAATCGCCGACAACGGCCTCGTCGTGGGCTCCGTCAACGGTTCCCGACTGCGCCCGGCGCGCTGGACCAACTGCTGATATCCATGGATCGGGCATCCTCGCGAGCGAGCTTCAGACGCACGCGGGCAGGGCGCTAGACGAGTAAGTCCTAACGACCCTGGGTGGTGGAGATAGACGAAGGGTGTTGAGGATCAGTTTTGTGACGACCGACCTCAACACCCTTCTGAC
>NZ_JBICTE010000020.1:0-112794 GCF_043197485.1 Micromonospora sp. NPDC049102
CAAGAGGGTGTCGAGGTCTTGCGTCACAACATGATCATCGGCACCCTCCCTTCATGCCCAGACATCGACCCCTGACATCGGAACTACTCGTCTAGACCCGCACCCCAACATGGGTCGACGGGCCCCTCTGACAGCTCTACGAACAGGTGCTCAGCACGCTGGCCGGCTCAGCGTCCGAGCCTGATCCGGACGATCGTCCCCTCGGGGGCGGCCCGCACGGTCACCTCGTCGCAGACCTGCTCGACGATGGCCAGTCCGCGGCCCCGTACGGCGTTGGCGGCGGGCATGTCCCGGCCGAGCGCCCGTGCCGAGCCCTGGTCGACGACGTCGCAGAACACCTGGTCGCCCTCGGCCCAGAGCCGGACCCGGCCACCGTCGACGGTGTGCTGCAAGGTGTTGGTCGCCAGCTCGCTGACCGCGAGCACCAGCAGCTCCACCCGCTCGGCCGACAGGCCCCGCGCGGTGGCGGCGTCCCAGACGAAGGCGCGCAACGCCCGCAGGTCGGATGCCACCTCGTACGTCATCGTGTCGGTGCGCGAGGCGAACGCGGGCTCCTCGGCCACCGCGTGGGTCTCCCGACGGTCGGTCGCCATCAGCCCGCCAGCCACGGGTCGTCGGCGGGCGGACGCAGCAGGTTGCCGATGCCGGTGATGTCGAGGACGGTCGCGACCGGGCCGGACGCGTTGACCGCGTACAGACGACGGCCGGTCGCGCGTGCCGCCTGGTGGGCGGTCACCAGGCCGTGCAGGCCCGTCGAGTCCATGAACCGCAGCCCGCCCACGTCGACCACCACCACCGACGCGGCGCGCACCGCCGCGGACAGCACGGTCATCAGCTCGGGCTGGGCCGCCAGGTCGCACTCACCGGTCAGCGTGACCACGATCCGCCCGGGTGTCGTGGACGTGCGGGCCTCGAAGTGCGCCATCGGACAGCAGCATCCTTCCTCGTAGCGTCAGCCGTTGTCGGGACATCATGTCATCCGACAGCCGCCCAGCCGTGTCCTCCGTTCGGCGGTTGATCAAGAAGGCGCGGCCACTGTGCGGCGGCGGACGGGTCAGGACCCCGCGTCGAACGCGACGGGCGGTCGCTACGGGCGGATGTCCAGGGCGCCGATCAGGCCGTCGCGCAGGGTGAACCGGTACCGCAGCTCGATCGGGCTGCCGGGGAAGTCGCCGGACACCCGCGTGAGGACCAGGTACGAGTCGCCGGCCTGGGGCGTGACCCGCACCGGCTCGGCGGTGTACGAGTACTCCGACATCGACCGTTCCCGCCAGGATCGGATGGAGGGCCGGCCGTCGTACAGGCGGTCCTCGTCGGCCACGCTCGCGGTGTCCGCGAAGCAGGCGACGAAGGCGTCCAGGTCACCGTCGCCGACCGCCCGGAAGTACCTGTCGATCACGTCGGGCAGGTCGACCGTCATCTGCTCCTCCTGCGGCATGGGCCGCCGTCGGGCGGCCGCCGTGGTCCCGGTCCGACCTCACCGTACGAGACGGCGTCGGTGGGACGCGGCGCAACCGACAGAACCACCGGCGGGATGACCCGGGTTTGCCGCCGTCCGGCCCGGGTAGCCACGCGTTCCGGCGACGGAAGGGGCGGGACCATGGCCGAACTGGCGTTCGTCGACAAGGTCGCGGCACGGGCGGGCATCCCGCCGGAAGAGGCACGCCCGCTGACCGAGGCGGTCCTGCGGACACTCACCGAGCGCCTCAGCGGCGGCGAGGCGTCCGCGCTCGCTCCGCACGTGGCCGCCGAGCTGAGCCCGCTGCTGGTGAAGGCCGCCGAACCGGCCGAGACATTCGGGTACGACGAGTTCCTGCGCCGCGTCGCCGACCGTGCCGGCACGGATCGGTCCGGCGCCGAGCGGGGCGCACGGGCGGTTCTCCAGACGATGCACCGGGTGGTCGGCCACCGGGAGTTCACCGACGCCCTGGCGCAACTCCCGGCCGACCTGCGGGCGCTGGCCCAGCCGCTGCCGCACGGCCCCTGACCGACGCGCGCCTGATGCGTCGGTGACCGTTCGGTCCCTGGCGTGCCACCACGACACCGGATCTACTGTGCGTAACCGATCGAACGCGCAGTGGCGGTTGTCCCGCGCCCGTCCGCTGGGTCGTCGCCGCTCCGATCCGGAGGAGCGTCCCCCTTGGCGTCCTTGGTGTTCCCGCGTCCCCTGCTGACCGCAGTGACGACCGTCGTCGCGATGATCACCCTCGCTCCCGCTCCCGCCGTCGCGTCGCCGCACAGCTATCGGGTCGTCGACCTCGGCACCCTGAGCGGGGGTGACGGCGCTGCGACGGCGATGAACGACCGCGGCGACATCGTCGGCTGGAGCACCGTCGCCGGCGGCGCCCGGCACGCCGTGCTCTGGCGACACGGCGTCATCACCGATCTGGGCGTGCTGCCCGGTGACACGGATTCCAGCGCCGTGGACGTCAACGAGTTCGGTGACGTGGCGATCACCTCGTTCGGCTCGGACTACCTGACCCGCGCGGTGCTCTGGCGCGACGGCCACCTCCGTGACCTTGGCACCCTGGGCGGGGAGAACAGTGTGGCGATCGGCGTCAACGACCGGCGGCAGGTGCTCGGCACCAGCGATCCGGCCGACGACATGCGGCACCGTTTCCTGTGGCGTGACGGGGTCTTCACCGACCTGGGTCGGGAGTACTTCTACGAGTTCACCAGCGACTTCAACAACGCGGGCGACGTGGTGGGTGGGTTCAACGTGCCGCCGCAGGACTACCCGTGCACCTGCGTCGGTGGCCGGTTGCGCGACGGCGTCCTCACCCAGATCGGCAGCGAGGCGCTCGGGGTCAACAACCGGGGTCAGGTGGTGGGCGCGGCGAACGGCCGGGCGTTCCGCTGGCAGAACGGGACACTCACCGACCTCGGCACGCTCGGCGGCGACCGGAGCCACGCCACAGCGGTGAACGACCGGGGGGTGGTGGTGGGCCGGAGCGCCACCACCACCGCCGCGTGGCACCCGTTCCTCTGGCGCAACGGTGTGATGACCGACCTGACCACCCGGGGCGTGTGGGAGACCGACTGGATCGAGGACATCAACATCAGCGGCCACCTCGTCGGCGCGCGGGGGAACCGGCCGGTGCTGTTCCGCTGAGCGTCGGTTCCCACACGGCTCACGAGACGGGGCGTGGCCCGACCCGCCGGTCTGACCACGCCCCCTCGTCCGAGGTCAGCCGGTTACCCCGCTGCTGACCACCCACTTCTGGTGTGCGCCGCCCGCGTACGTGCCGAGCTGGATCTGGGTGCCGTCGCCGGTGTTACCGCCGGCGGCCTCCATGATCTTGCCAGACTGCGGGTTGCGGATGGATCCGTCGCTCTGTGGCTGCCAGACCTGCGCGCCGGTGCCGTTGCAGGTCCAGAGCTGGATCTTCGTACCGTTCGTGGTGCCCGCGTTGTCCACGTCCAGGCACTTGCCGAGCACCCGGTACGTGTCGCCGACCCGGGTCCACGACTGGGCGGCGGTGCCGTTGCAGGTCCAGAGCTGGATCTTCGTACCGTCGGCGGTGCCCGAGTTGTCGACGTCCAGGCACTTGCCGCCGACGCCGGTGATGGTGCCGCCGATCGGCGGCGGCGGGCTGCCCGGGATGGAGTTGAGCGTGTACCACGCCTCGGTGCTCCACAGTGACTGGCCGCTGGTGGAGGTGAACGGGCGCGGTGAGCGCAGGTGCACCACCCGACCGGCCTTGCGGCCGGCCACCGCCAGGCTCACCTTCTTTCCGTCCGACGAGAGGGTGGCCGAGGTGACGGTGAGGGTCTCCTCGTCGATCTTCGGCCCGCCGTAGGCCGAGGTTGCCACGTACCGCCATTGCTTGATCTTGTAGTGGGACGCGAGGTTGGCGGCGGTCGCTGCCGAGACGGGCTGGGTGTACTCCACCTCGAAACCGGTGGTGGTGGCACGCATCGCCAGCATCTCGAAGGTGCTGGCGCTGTTCGGGGTGAGCTTCTGCAACCCGTACGTCAGCTTGCCGGTCTGCCCCCAGTTGCCGCCCGCGCCGAGCCCGCCGACGTAGATCGCGCCGTCCGGGCCGAGGTTCACCTCGGAGACGCCCGCCTCCAAACCCTGGGTGAGTCGGAACAGCGCGCCCTGGTACTCGCCGTTGACCTTCTCCACGGAGGCGCGTTGGAGACCGCCGTAGGTGACGTCGCCGATGACGAACTGGCCGGCGTACCGCCCGCTGGTGAGGTAGAGCGGCGTGCTCGGCGAGTTGGCGATCTCGTTCTGCGGCATCCAGAGCACCGGCGGGGTGACCGGGTTGGTGTCGAACGGACCGGCCGGGGTCGTGTAATGGTTGAAGAAGCGGCCCTGCTTGATGTGCACCAGCTTCGACGACGGCAGCCAGCCGCCCTGGTTGTCGGTGACGAAGATGCCGCCCTCCGGCCCCCAACCGATGCCGTGTGGTGTCCGCAGGCCGCCCGCGACGTAACTGACCGCGCCGGTGTCTTTGTTGACCTTGATGGTGGTGCCCCGGTTGGCGGCGGGCTGCGGCACGGTGGTCGCGCCGCCGTAGTCGATCGACACTGACAGGTTCACGTAGAAGAACCCGTCCTGGTAGAGCAGACCGAACGCGAACTCGTGGAACTTGCCGCCGTAAGGCCAGGTGGCGACGGTGTCGAGACGGTCGGCCACCTCGTCGCCGGTGGTGTCCACGAGCCGGGTCAGCCGCTGCTTCTCCGACACGTAGACCACGCCGTCGACGACCTTGAGCCCCATCGGCTCCTTGAGCCCACCGGCGATCTTCTTGGTGGTCACCGCCCCGGGACTTGTCGCGCCGCCGGTGCCGCCCATGATGTACACCTCGCCGTCCTGGGAGGTGCCGGACTGGTCGCTGCCACCCCAGGTGCTGATGACCAGCCGTCCGTCGGGCAGCCAGTCCATCCCGGTGACCTTCGGCTGGAAGCCGCTGGGTCGCAGGTTCGTGAGCGTGTAACCGGGGTGCACACCGGTCAGCGGCAGTCCGTCACCGGGAGTGTCGCTGACGCCCTCGCACTCCTTGCGTCCCGGTGCGGTGACCCGGACGACCCCGGCGTCGGTGCTCAACGCCGAGTTCGGTACGACCACGAAGGACGACGAGCCGGGCGTACGCCACTCCAGGGTGATCTGCTGGTCACCACCGCGCTCGAAGTGGTCGATGCGCAGGGGATGCAGGCCGGCGGCGAGGGTGACAGTGCCCTCCTTGGGTGGGGTGGCGCCGTGCAGACCGTCGTGGTTGACGACGGCTGTGTTGTCGATCGTGAGCTTGGACCCGTCGTCGCTGCTGAGCCGGAAGGTGTAGCTGCCGGCCTGGGTGACGGTGATGTTGCCGAGCACCTGCGAGACGAAGTTGTCGTCGAAGCCGAAGTCGGCCGCCGACGTCCAGTTGATCGTGGACATGAGCTTGTCGACGTTCGGGGTCTGCGCGGGCTTGAGCGTGCAGATCTCGGAGAGCGGCACCTGCACGTCGTAGACGCGCAGGGTGACGCCCGGTTCCTGCTCTGCGGCGGCGTCGGCCGGGTCGGCCCAGAAGCCGACGGTGAGGACGAGCGCGAGCGCGCCCAGGACGGGACTGCGGAATCGGCGAGGCAGCCGTGTACCCATCGTTCCTCCAACGAGGATGGGGAGTGACCGGCGGCCGGCATGCAGCGATGGTGAGGTGGGCGGCCGCCGGCCCGGTCCGTAACGTCCTCGACGCCGACGAGTGACGATCCGGAAACACCGGGTTGATGGGTCGAGACATTAAGGGGTTTCGATCAGGGTGTCCATGCCTTTGCATCGATGCATCAAAAGTTCCCGATGTCCGTGCGAAAGCTCGCGGCACTGATCCCGAATGTCCAGGGATGTGACCGGCCTCAGCGGCGTCCGCGACGAGCCGGCCGGCGGTTCGTTCCGCCGCGTGGACGCGGGACGCTGCCGCCTGTTGGACGTGAGGCGCCGCCGCGCGGGCGGGCAGCCTTACCCGCCGGCCGGGACGCGGGGCGACGGCGGGCCGCCACGACGATGAGCGTGCCCACGACGGCGACGATGGCCGCGGGTACCACCCACGAGGGAAGTCCCCCGTCCTTCGAGGGCGCCGGCGGCGCGGCGGCGGGGGTGATCGCCGGGTCGAGTGTCGCGGCCGGTACGGCCGACGGCGACGTGCCGCCCTCGGCCTGGGCGAGCAGGGCGGGATCGGGACCGTCCGTCGGGGTCGTCCAGCCGGCCGGGGCGGCCGTGCTCGGCCCCTGGTAGTCGAACGTGACGGTGCCGCGCACCGCCTCGCCGTCGGAGGCGACCGTGAGGTAACTGGCGGTGTACCTGCCCTTCGCCGGCCAGTGCGCGACGGCCACCATCGCGGGGAAGCCGGTGTGGTACAGCCGCGGCTCGAAGACGCCGTTGACCATGAAGTACTCCTGGACCGGCTTGTCCAACCGCTTCGGCTCGCCGTGCGACCAGCCGCTGTCCACCCGCGACCCGTTCGGGCCGGTGAGGGTGAAGTGCGCGTTGGCGGCCGGCTTCTCCGTGAAGTACAACCCCAGCTGGGCGAGAGGCTGGCGCACCACGGTGCCGGTCAGCGGGGTGGAGGTCGCCAACTGGCCGTGCGCGGACGCCGGGGCGGCGGGCAGCGCCAGTGACGCCACCAGCAGCGCGGCCAGCACCGCGAGGGTACGACTCACGGTGTTACCGACAGTGGCGAGCCTCGATCGCATTCGTTCATCATGGTCATTTCCCCGTCGCCGAACAAGACGTAGAGTTCACCCTCCGACGATCATCTCGACACCCCGTCCCCCCGCGTCGTTCGGAGTCCGCCGTGCCCGTCCCCGGTTCGCGCCCCACCGCCCGCCCCGTCGCCCTCGTGGTCACCGGTCTGCTCACCGCCCTGCTCGCCACGGGCTGCGGCCAGGATGACGACCCGTCCGTCGCCACACCCTCGACGGCCCCGACGTCGGCCGCCGCGCCGACCACGTCCGCCGCGTCGGCCACGCCGGGCAGCCCCACTCCCGCCGCGACGCCCAGCACGACCGCGGTCGACCGGGAGATCACCGTGACCGTCGCCAAGCGACGGGTCACCCCGCCGACCGGCCGGGTGACGGTGACCAAGGGCCAGTTGGTCCGGATCACGGTCACCTCGGACGTCGCCGACGAACTGCACGTGCACGGCTACGACCTGGGCGCCCGCCTGCCGGCCGGCGCGCC
The DNA here is from genome assembly GCF_043197485.1 of Micromonospora sp. NPDC049102. Taxonomy (NCBI): domain Bacteria; kingdom Bacillati; phylum Actinomycetota; class Actinomycetes; order Micromonosporales; family Micromonosporaceae; genus Micromonospora; species Micromonospora sp. NPDC049102. The sequence goes on from NZ_JBICTE010000020.1 coordinate 7,169, forward strand.
GGGCATGGTCGAGTTCCGGGCCGACAGGACCGGGCTGTTCGAGGTCGAGACGCACGAGACCGAGCTGGTGCTGTTCCAGCTCGTCGTCCGCTGATCTCCGATGTCCGCCGCTCCCACGCTGCTGGCGCACGGCGTCGGCGGCCGCCAGGACCTTCCGATCACGCTGCCCGAACTCGTCGTCGCCGCCGCCCTGACCCTGGTCGTCACGTTCCTCGCGTTGGGCCTGCTCTGGCGCGAACCGCGCCTGGACCGGGACGCCGCCGGTGGCCGGCCCGTGCCGGACCGGCTGGCCCGCCTCCTCGACGCCCCGACGTTCCGGTGGGTGCTGCGCGGACTGGGGTTGCTCGCCACCGGCTGGTTCTGCGTCGGCCTGCTCGCCGGGCCGGACACCCCGGACAATCCCACGGCCGGCGCGCTCTACGTGCTCCTCTGGGTCGGCCTGGTGCCCGTCTCGCTGCTGTTCGGCCCGGTCTGGCGGGTGGTCAACCCGCTGCGTACCGTGCATCTGCTCGGCGCGCTCGCGGCCCGGCGCGATCCGGCGCGCGGCATCCGCGAACTGCCGGGCGGTGTGGGCCTCTGGCCCGGCGCGGTCACCCTCTTCGCATTCGTCTGGCTCGAACTGGTCGCGCCGGACCGGGCCACCCTGCCGGTCATCACCGCGTGGCTGGCCGGGTACGCCGTGGTGATGCTGGCCGGCGCGGTGCTGTTCGGCGCGGAATGGTTCGACCGGGCCGACCCGTTCGAGGTCTACAGCACGCTCGTCGGCCGGCTCGCTCCGATCGGCAGGGCCGCCGACGGTGTACTGGTGTGGCGCAACCCGCTCGACGGGATCGCCGGTCTGCGACCCCGTCCCGGGCTGGTCGCCGTGGTCATCGTGCTGCTCGGCTCGACCATGTTCGACAGCCTCTCCAACGCGCCGGCATGGCTGCGCTTCGCGCAGGAGAACGGGCTGCACCCGGCGGTCACCGGCAGCGCCGGACTGGTCCTGGTCATCGGGGCGGTCGCTGTGGCGTACCTCGCCGCCACCGGGGTCGCGGCCCGCGTCGGTCGCACCGAGCGGGCGGACGCTGGCGCGGTCGCCGCGCGGCGGGTGCCGGGCGAGATCGCGCACTCGATCGTGCCGATCGCGGTGGGCTACGTGGTGGCGCACTACTACTCGCTGCTGATCCTGGAGGGTCAGCGCACCGTCGCCCTGCTCTCCGACCCCCGCGACACCGGAGCGGACGTCTTCGGCACCGCGGGCTGGGAACCGCACACCGCGCTGGTCACGCCGTCCGGGGTGGCCAACCTCCAGATCACCGTCATCATCGTCGGGCACCTGCTCGGCACCCTGCTCGCCCACGACCGCGCCCTGTACCTGTTTCCCCGCGCGCGGGCGGTCGTCGGTCAGCTCCCGCTGCTCGCGCTGATGGTCGCCTACACCGTCGCCGGCCTGCTGCTGCTCTACGCCGGTTAGCTCTGGGTGAGGATGGGGGTGTGGACTCCGCTCTGACGCGCTACCTCGACGATCTCGTGGACGCCGCCCGGGACGTGCTCGGCGACGATCTCGTCGGCGCGTACGCGGCCGGTTCGGTGGGGCTCGGCGCGTACCAGGCCGGACGCAGTGACGTGGACGTCGCGCTGGTCTGCGTCGACCCGCTCCCCGAGACCGTCAAGCGGACGCTCGTGGCACGGCTGCGACACGAGGCGCTGCCCTGTCCGGCGCGCGGGCTGGAACTGGTCGTGTACCGGCGGGCGGTGGCCGCCGCCGGCAGCCCCGAGCCCGGCTTCGAGGTCGAGCTGAACACCGGACGCGCCATGCCGTTCCGCCGCACCCTCGACCCGGCCGACCGCCCGGACGTCGACGGCCGGTTCTGGTACGGGCTGGACCGCAGCATCCTGCACCAGAGCGGACTGCCGCTTGCCGGTCCTCCGGCGGCGGAGGTCTTCGCCGACCTTCCCCCGGACGCTCTGCGTCGGCTGCTGGTGGAGGCGCTTACCTGGTGGCTGGCCCTGCCGACGCCACCGGACGACCGGCCCGCGCCCGGGGCGGAGGACGCGGTGCTCGGCGCATGCCGCTCCCTGGTGCGCCACCGCGACGGCGTCTGGCTGTCCAAGGTGGCCGCTGGTCAGCGACTCGTCGACTCCGGCGACCCGGCCGACGTGATCCACCGGGCGATCGCCGCGCGGCACGGCGGCCCACCGCCCGCCGGAGGTGAGGCCCGTGCCTTCCAGCAACGGGTACGCGCCGAGATCGCCGGCTGACCGCACCCGCTGGGAGGTGCTCAGCGCACCGGCACACCTCGGGTCCGGCGAGCGGCGTGCGGCGGCTGCGGGACCGACGTGCCGTGGATGCTCAGCCCGCCTCGGCCGTGACCAGGTAGAGGGTGCAGCTCGCCAGCAGAGGACCAGCGGTGAGACGCCCCAGCCACGCCTGAGCGTCCGTGTCGGTCAGCTCGCCGGCCGTCACCGCACGCGCGGAGTTGCGCCGCAGACCCAGAATCCGGTCCGCCGTGCCGAAATCCTCGAAGACGACGGCGGTCGCCTCGACCGAGCGCACCCGCAGGCCGGCCCGTACCGACAGCCGGACCAGGTCCCGCCCGACCGTCGGATTCCGCACCCGACCCGCCACGAACCGGGCGAAGCGGCGGCTCGTCTCCACGTCGTCGTCGGCGACGGCCAGGGTGTCCCAATCCGGCTCGGTCACCGCGAGCACACCCCCCGGACGTAACACCCGGCGGACCTGCGCCAACACCGTCGCGGGATCGTCCACGTGCATCAGCACCCGGTCGATCCGGACCCGGTCCATGCTGGCGTCGTCCAGCGGAAGCGCATGGGCATCGCCCGCGCGCAGATCGATCCCCGACCGGCCGGCCACCCGCCGGGCCGCCTCCGCGAGCATCCGCCCGTCCCGATCGACTCCGACCACCAGGCCGTCGGGCCGGACCGCGTCGGCCAGCCGCCCCAGATCGGTGCCCGGGCCGCAGCCGACGTCCACGACGGCGTGCCCCGGCCGCAGGTCGAGAGCGTCGACGGCACGCCTCTTGTAGTCGCGGCCGATCGTGGTGGCGGCGGCCGCGTCCAGGTACGCGATCTGGTCCACACTCGTGCGCTGGCTCATCCGCCCATCCCACCATCGGCTCGGCAACGCGCGGTGCAGACGATGCGCGGATTCGGTGTAGACCGCCCGGTGTCGGTTCTGCGGACCGGGCCGGGACGCACGCGCCCCGGCCCGGTCCGCGCCGGCGGGCTCAGTGTCGGCCGTTGCCGTTGCCGTTGCCGTTGCCGTTGTCGTTGACCGGCTGCCCGAAGGCCAGGAACGGCACGGGCGTCGGGGGCTCGGTCCGGGCGAAGATCGGCTCGGGCTGCGGGGTGGGCGTTACCGACGTGGCCGTCCGTTCGGCAAGCGCCACCGGGTACCGCACGGGCGTCCCCTCCGGGCGGTCACCGCCGGTGTGCTCGGCGTCGGCGTGGGTCTCGTCGGCGTGGGCCCCGTCGTGATCGTCGGCGTGGGCCTCGCTGTGAGCCGCCTCGTCGTCACCGGTCCGGTCCGCGTCGACACGGTCGGTAGGCGCCTGCTCGGTGTCGGTCTCGTCGCCACCGGCACGTTCGTCGGCGTCGACGTCGGTGCGGTGGCTCGCCGGCGGGTCGACGGGGATCAGCTCGACACCCGCACGGGCGGGAGTCGACCGTGGACCGACCATCGGATACTCGGCGGTCTCCGTACCGCCGGCCGCAGCGGCCATCACGGCGGCGGCGGCCAGGTCGGCCACCCGCTTCGCCTCCCGCTGGACCCGGGCGCGGACCTCCTTCGCGTGCCGCTCGGCGGAGTCGCCGGCCCGCCGAGCCTCGTCGAGTCGAGTCGCCTCGGCGGTCAGGTCCCGCCGCACCTCGCTCAGCCGTTGCTGGATGCGGGACAGCTCGTTCTCCAGGGTCTCGCCCTCCTGGCGGACCTCGGCGAGCTGCTGCTGGGCGGTCTCCAACTCGGCGTGCAGTTGGGCCGACTCCTCGCGGCGCTTCTCGATGTCCCGCTGGAGCGCCGTCAGCTGCTCCTGGTGGCTGGCGGCCTGCTCGTCGGCCCGGTTACGCAGCTCGGTCACGTGCTGCTGCGCCTCGGCGAGCAGCGCGGCGATCTGCTGCTCGGTGAAGCTGCGCTGCTCGGCCAGCTCCTCCTGCGCCGCCGCCTGCAACTCGGCGATCTCCTGCTCGGCGGCGCTGCGCCGTTCGGCGACCTCGCGCTCCACACCGGCCTGCCACTGGGCCATCTCCTGCTGGTTCTTGGCCCGGGCCGCCTGGACCTCCTGCTGGATCTGGGTACGCGCCGACTTCATCAGGGCGTCGGCGGCGACCCGCGTCTGGTTGAGCTGCTGCGCGCTCTGCTCGGTGATGCGCTTCGCCTCGTGCTGGGCGCGTTCGTGCGCTGCCTCGCCGTCGGCGCGCAGTTGCTCGGCGCGTTCCCGGATCGCGGTCAGCTCGGCCTCGGCCACGGCGCGCCGCTCCTCGTACGCCTGCTCCTGCTCGCTGCGCCGCGCCGCCACCTCCTCGGACAGGTCCTGGCGTGCCTGCGCGGCCCGCTCGCGGGTGTCGACGAGGATCCTCTCCGCCTCGTTGCGCAGCTCGTTGGCCCGGTCGGTGGCCGACTCGGTGATGAGAGCGGCCTGCTTCTCGGCGAGGGTCAGTATCTCGCCGACCATCGGGCCCAGATCCTGGAACGAGGCGCGGTCGACCTGCACCGGCTGCTCGTGCAGCTGGGCCAGCTCGGCGCGCAGCCGCTGCACCTCGGCGGTCAGCTCCCGCACCCGCACCGCGGACCGGCCGTGCTCGCCGCTGAGCATCGCGATCTGCCCGTCGAGCTGCTCCAGGTGCCGGTCCACCTGGCGTTTGTCGTAACCGCGCAGGGCGAGCTCGAAGCTCGGCCGCGAGGCCGCGTCGTCGCGTGCTGCGAGCGGCTCAGCGCCGATGGACATGCACCATCCTCCGTACAGTCGGGGCGCAAGGGCCGGCGGTCGACCGCCCTGCGGGCCGTGAGTGTGGCGCAACGCTACCGCCGAGCCGCCTCCCGTGCGAAGGCCCGCACCCCTCATTCGTCGATCATGGAGTCGTGGTGCCCGGAAGGCCCTGATCCGCGGCACTTGTCATCCACCACGACTTCATGATCAGCGGTGCGGTTCAGCGACGGCGGGCCACCATGACCGCGTCGTGGTGGACGACGTCGTGTGGGCCGGGGCGGGGACGGGTGTCGGTGGTGAGGACGTCCCAGCGGGTCGGGTCCAGCGCCGCGGCCACGTCCTCGGCGGTGTACATCATGTCCGGCATGTGCATCCGGTGCCCCGACGTCCACAGGTCCATCGGGTGGTGCCCCACGATCAGCAGCACGCCACCCGGGGCCACCGCGGCGGCCAGCCGGGTGAACAACTCCCGCCGCTGCACGGGGGGCAGGTGCATGAACTGTGCCGACACCAGGTCGTACGCCTCCTCGGCGGGCGGCTTGTCGCGCAGGTCGGCGTGCGTGAACTCGATCTGGTGACCGACCCCGGCGGCCTCGGCGTGTTCGGCGGCCCGGGTCAGCGCGGTGGTCGAGATGTCCACCGCCGTCACCCGCCAGCCCCGTTCGGCCAGCCACACCGCGTCGGCGCCCTCACCGCTGCCCACGTCCAGCGCCCGCCCCGGAGTCAGGTCGGCCGCCTCGGTGACCAGCTGCGGGTTCGGGCGGCCACTCCACACCGCCGGCTTCGACAGGTACCGCTCCTCCCACGCCGGCTCCTCGAAGGTCGTGGCGACCAGTTGCCGGTACGCGGTCACCGCGTCCCGGGTGTCCTCGGCGATGAGGTCGGCGTTGATCGCCGCCGCGGCGGTGAGCCCGGCGGCGGCGGACGTGATGACCTGACCGCGCAGGTCGGCCACGTTACCGGCCACCCAGACGCCGGGAACGGTCGTCGCTCCGGTGGCGTCGGCGGGGACCTGGGTGCCGACCACGTGCCCACCCATCGTCACCTCCTCGGGGGCCAGACCCAGCCCGACCAGCAGGTCGGCGCGGGGTGCCGTGCGGGTGGCGACCACGACCACGTCGAGGGCCACCACGCGGCCGTCGGCGAGCCGGACACCGCTGAGCGCGTCCTCGGTCACCTCGATCGCGGCGACCGGGCCGGGCACCACCGCGATGCTTCGGGCGGCGAGCCGTTCGGCGGTCTCCTCGTCGAGGGGCGGCGCGTCGTGCAGCAGGAGGAGCACGTCGGACGTCCACTGCCGCCACATCTCGGCCTGGTGCACAGCCATCGGCCCGGTAGCCAGCACGCCGACGCGGCGGTCGCGCACCTCCCAACCGTGGCAGTACGGGCAGTGCAGCACGTCACGGCCCCACCGCTGCGCCACCCCGGGTACGTCGGGCAGCTCGTCGGTCAGCCCGGTGGCCACCAGCAGTCGACGGGCCCGCACTGCGGCGCCGTCGTCGAGGGCGAGCCGGAAGCCCTCGTCGTCCCGGGTCGCGGCCTGGACCCGGCCGGCCCGGAACTGCCCGCCGTACCCGGCCACCTCGGCGCGCCCGGCGGCGATCAGCTCGGCCGGCGGCGTCCCCTCCCGGCCCAGGTAGTTGTGCACGTGGTCGGCGGGCGCGTTCCGCGGCTCGCCCGAGTCGATCACCAGCACCGACCGCCGCGCGCGGGTCAGCGCCAGAGCGCCGCTGAGCCCGGCCGCGCCACCACCCACCACCACCACGTCGTACGTCTCGTCCACCGGAATGTCCCCCTGTTCGTCGGCTGAGCCCACCATCCGTCGCCGTCGCCGAGATGGCAAGTATCGTTGCTGTTATGGCAAACGACGACAACGCCGCGCTGGCCGCCGTCGGCCCCCGCCTGCGTGCCCTACGCCACCAACGCGGCACCACGTTGACCCAGCTCGCCGATCTGACCGGCATCTCGGTGAGCACCCTGTCCCGGCTCGAGTCCGGCAGCCGCCGGCCCACCCTGGAACTGCTGCTTCCGCTGGCCCGGGCCTACCAGGTGGCGCTGGACGAGCTGGTGGACGCCCCGGCCACCGGCGACCCCCGCGTACGCCCCAAGCCGATCGTGATCCACGGCGTGACCCACCTGCCGCTGACCCGCCGCCCCGGCGGCTTGCAGGCGTTCAAGCAGATCTTCCCGCCGGACCCGACCGCCGGGGGACGAACCCCGCAGGTTCACGAGGGGTACGAGTGGCTGTACGTGCTCTCGGGTCGACTGCGCCTGGTGCTCGGCGACCGCGACCTGATCCTGACGCACGGAGAGGTGGCCGAGTTCGACACCCGCATCCCGCACCTCATCATGAACCCGGGGCCCGGCACGGCCGAGGCGCTCAGTCTCTTCGGGCCGCAGGGGGAGCGGCTGCACGTACGCGCCCGCCCCGCTGGGTCCGACCGCCCCGATTGACCGCCGATCGACACGACATCGGCGATGTCGCGGTATCCAGGCCATCGGACACCCCGACATCGCCGACCTCGTGCCCCGGCTGGCGGTGCTGTGCCGCGGGGGCCGGACCGGTTCCCCTCCGGTCCGACCCCCGCGACGCCCCGCGCTAGGCGCGGAGCCTGCGCTGGCGGACGACCAGCAGCAACGCGGCACCGAGCAGTACCGCCAGCACCCCGGCGGTCATCCAGCCACCGATCGGGAACGACGTACCGGTCACCGGCAGCTTGCCCTTCACCGGAATGGTGATGGTGGACTCCGGCGCCACCGGCGCGGGGCCGTCCGGCGGGGTGCCCGTTGCCGTCGCGGTGTTCCGCACCGAGCCGTGGTGGTAGTCGGCCTTGCTGACCGTGTACGTCGCCGTGCAGGTCACCGCAGCGCCGGCGGCCAGGGTGACCGCGCCGTTGGGTGTCCGGTCCGGCCCACAGGTGATCGGGCCGAGGTTGGCCGGTGACGCCGGCGCCGTGAGGGTGTCGGTGATCGTGACGCCGGTCAGCGTCACCTGCCCGGTGTTGGTGACGACGAACTGGAACGGCACCTGCTGACCGGGCCGACTGATCTTCCCGGTGCTGCTGGACTTCACCACGGTGATCGCCGCGCCCCGGGTGGCGGTGACCTCGGCGGCGACGGGTCCGGAGCGTACCGGGGCGGGTGGTTCCTGGCCCGGGATGGTCGGCGGCGTGCCGACCGCCACGGCCGTGTTGGTGATCCGGCCGGCCTCGATGTCCGCCGTCGTGACGGCGTAGGTCGACGTGCAGGTGGTGCTCGCTCCGGCGAGCAGGGTGACGCTGCCGTTCGGAACGGGCGGGGTGCCGCAGGTGATCGCCCCGGGCGTGCCGGTTCCGGAGAACTCCGTCTCGTCGACGGTCACCGACGTGAGCGGGGTGTTGCCGGTGTTGCTCACCACGAACCGGTACGTGACCACGTCACCGGCCGCCGACACCACGCTGGGTGTGGCCGACTTGGTGATGGCGATCGCCGGGTGTGGGATCGGGATGTCCAACGGGGACGGCGGCGAGACCGTCGGCGGCCCGAACGGCGGCGTGCCGGTCGCGGTGGCGACGTTGCGCAGCGACGAGCCGGTGAAGTCCTCCTCGGTCACGGTGTAGGTCGTCCGGCACTGGATGGACGCGCCCGGTTCCAGGGTCACCTGGCCGTTCGGGATGTTCTGCGGGCCGCAGGTGATGTCGCCGAGCTCGGCGCGCGGGGACGGCGGCAGCACGGTGTCGTTCACGGTCACCCCGGTGAGGGTCAGGCCGCCGGTGTTGACCACCAGGAAGGTGTACGGCACCTGCTGGCCCGGCGCGGTGACCGCCACCGTGGTCGACGATTTGATCACGTCGATGCCGGGGACGAGCCCTGCCTGGGGAATGGTCAGCGTCGAGGGTGGCGAGTCCACCGGCGCGCCCCCGGGTGGGGTGCCGTGTGCGGTGGCGGTGTCGGTGACCCCGTCGTTGTCCAGGTCGGCCTGGGTGACGGTGTAGGTGGCCGTGCAGGCGGTCGTCTCACCCGGCGCGAGGGTGGTCACCGCGCAGGTGATCGGGCCGAGGTTCGCGTTGGACGAGGGCGGTGCCTGGACGTCGGTGACGGTGACGGTGGTCAGGGTGAGTCCGCCGGTGTTGACCACGTGGAAGCGGTACGGCACCTGCTGGCCGACCATGCTGATCGTGGTGACCTCGGACGTCTTCACTACCGAGATCGCCGCCACCAGCCCGGATTCGGGGATCGTCAGTGTGGACGGCGGTGAGTCCACCGGCGTCTCGCTGTTCGGCGGTGTGCCGTGCGCGGTGGCGGTGTCGGCGACGGCGTTGTTGTCGAGGTCGGCCTGGGTGACGGTGTAGGTGGCCGTGCAAGCCGTCGCCTCACCGGGTGCGAGGGTGGTCTGCGGGCAGGTGATCGGGCCGAGGTTCGCGTTCGACGACGGCGGTGTCTGCACGTCCGTGACGGTGACGGTGGTCAGCGTGACGCCACCGGTGTTGGTCACGAGGAACTGGTAGGGCACCTGCTGGCCGACCGCGGTGATCGCCACCGTGGTCGACGACTTGATGACCGCGATCGACGGCGTGACGTCGGCCGCCGGAATGGTCAGCACGGACTGGTCCGAGTCGACCGGCTGCTCGGTGCCCGTCGGGGTGCCGTGCGCGGTCGCGACGTCGGTGACCTCGTCGTTGTCCAGGTCGGCCTGGGTCACTGTGTAGGTGGCCGTGCAGGTGGTGGTCTCGCCGGGCGCGAGGGTGGTCTGCGGGCAGGTGATCGGGCCGAGGTTCGCGTTCGACGACGGCGGTGTCTGCACGTCGGTGACGTTGACGTTGACGAGTGTGACGCCGCCCGTGTTGGCGACCAGGAAGTGGTAGGGCACCTGCTGGCCGACGGCGCTGATGGTCGCGCTGGTGGACGACTTCACCAGCGCAATCGCCGGGGCGGGCGCGTCACCGGGGATCGTCAACGTGGACGGCGGCGACTGTACCGGCGGCCCGCCGCCGGGCGGGGTGCCCCGCGCGGTAGCGGTGTCGCGGACGGCACCGAAGTCCAGGTCGGCCTGGGTGACCGTGTAGGTGGCGGTGCAGTCCGTCTGCGCCCCGGGGGCGAGGGTGGTGGCGGCGCAGGTGATCGGGCCGAGGTTGTCGTTCGACGACGGCGGGGTCTGTACGTCGGTGACGGTGACGTTGGTCAGGGTGAGCCCGCCGGTGTTGACCACGTGGAAGGCGTACGGCACCTGCTGCCCGGCGGTCTCGATCGAGACGGTGGTGGACGTCTTCACGACCGCGATCGCGGCGACCAGGCCGGTCTCCGGAATGGTCAGCGTGGCCGGTGGCGAGTCGATCGGCGTACCCCCGGGTGGGGTGCCGTGTGCGGTGGCGGTGTCGGTGACGCCGTCGTTGTCGAGATCGGCCTGGGTCACGGTGTAGGTGGCGGTGCAGGTGGTCCGCGCGCCGGGGGCGAGGGTGGTGGCGGCGCAGGTGATCGGGCCGAGGTTGGCGTTGGACGACGGTGGTGCCTGGACGTCGGTGACGTTCACGCTGGTCAGCGTCAGTCCGCCGGTGTTGACCACGTGGAACGCGTACGGCACCTGCTGGCCGACCGTCGTGATCGAGGCGGCGGTGGAGGTCTTCGTGACCGCGATCGACGGGGTCAGACCGGCCGCCGGAATGGTCAGCGTGGACGGCGGCGAGGTCACCGGTGCGCCGGTGGGTGGCGTACCCCGCGCGGTGGCGGTGTCGCGTACGCCGTCGTTGTCCAGGTCGGCCTGCGTGACCGTGTAGGTGGCGGTGCAGGTGGTGGTCTGTCCGGGTGCGAGGGTGGTCTGTGGGCAGGTGATCGGGCCGAGGTTGGCGTTCGACGACGGCGAGGTCTGCACGTCGGTGATGGCGATGGCGGTGAGCGTGACGCCGCCGGTGTTGGTGACCAGGTACCGGTAGGGCACCTGCTGACCGACAGTGGTGATCGAGGCGGTGGTGGACGACTTGATGACGGCGACGGCGGCGGTGAGCACCTGCGCCGGGATGGTCAGGGTGTCCGGGTCGGAGACGACGGGCTGACCGACGGGTGGGGTGCCCCGGGCGGTGGCCGCGTTGGTCACCCCGCCGTTGTCGAGGTCGGCCTGGGTGACGGTGTACGTGGCGGTGCAGGCGGTGCGCTCGCCGGGCGCGAGGGTGGTGGCGGCGCAGGTGATCGGGCCGAGGTTGGCGTTCGACGACGGCGGGGTCTGCGTGTCGGCCACCGAGATGCCGGTCAGCGTGACGCCGCCGGTGTTGACCACGTGGAACGAGTACGGCACCTGCTGCCCGACGGTGGTGATCAACGTCGTCGTCGACGACTTGATCAGCGAGATGTCGGCCGGGGTGGCGCCCTCGCAGGAGAGCGTGGTGCTGAACGGGAAGTAGTGGATCTCGCCGCCGCGGTGGTCGAGCGTGCGGGTGATGACGCTGCCCTCAGTGTCGCTGGCCGAGAGGTCGGTGAGGCTGGCGTTGGGGGCGTAGATGGTCCCCTCCACCATGGCGGCCTGCGGGGTGAGAGTCAGCGTGGTCGCGGTCGGGAAGTTGAACAGGATGTAGCGAGCCTGCTCGCCGCCGATACCGGCGAAGTTCGGGGCGGTCCAGTCGAACGTGTTGCCGATGCCCGTCGTGTCCACGTTGACCAGCAGCGGGGTGGTCGCGGTGGGCTGGCTGGCGAAGGTCAGGATCTGGATGTTGGCGAGGTCGGCGGCGGTCAGGTTGAGCACGTTTGTCACGCCCGGGGTGAGGGTGACCACGGCGTTGCTGCCCGGCGGGATCGGTCGGGGCAGCACGTCGCCGTTCGGCGTCCGGAGCACCACCGTGTTGTCGCAGGTGGCCAGGCCGGCGGTGGTGTCGCGGAAGGCGGCGAACGCCGCGGCGAAGTTGATCGGCGAGGTGGGCCCGACGCTGGGGACGGGCTGCCGGGTGACCAACTCGACCCGGGGGACGCGTCGTAGTTGTCCGACGGCAGGATTCGCGTGTTGACCTGCGCGCCGTTGTTGTCGGTGTCGCGCACGACCGTGCCGGTCAGGTTGCCGACCTTCGCGTACCCGTTGGAGAGCACCTGGAGGCGCGTGCCACCGACACTGCCGGCGAAGTTCACGCGTCCGCCGACGACGAGGGCGCTCGGGCGGGCGTCGCCCGGTACGACGAACGAACCGGCCGTCGCCCCGGCGAGCTGGTAGTTGCCGAAGGTGAGGTCACCGCCGACGGCGAGGGTGCCCTCGTTCTCGTCGTTGACCACGTTGGCGTTGCCCTCGGTCATCACCCCGAAGCTCAGCGCCTCGGCGACCGGGTCCACCGGACCGATCGCCTCGTCGACCGCGGCCAGCACCGGGTTGGCCCGGGTGGGCGCGGCGGACGCCGGCAACAGGCCGGTGACCGCCAGCATCCCGCCGACGGCAAGCAGCGCCGTCGTCCGCGACCCGCGACTGCCCCAGGCAAACATCCTCATCACGCCCCCGTTGCTCGATGTGCGAGCGAAGCGTAGCGAGGCAATTGTGGCGAATAGGTTATTTGTCCGAATTGCTGGAGCGATCAGCGCGGGGCAGCCAGCGGCGGTGAGGACGATCCGAAGGCGGTCAGGAACCGGTCGCGGAAGGAGTCCATCGGCCACACCGGCGCCTGCGGGCCGGGCCGCAGACCGTCCTGCCAGCCCCACCCGGCGACCCGGTCCAGCACCCTCGGGTCCCGGGCGACGATGGTGATCGGCACGTCGCGGCTCGCGCCCTCGCCGGTCACCACCGGGGCGGGCTGGTGGTCGCCGAGGAAGACCAGCACCAGATCGTCGTCACCGTAGGTCTCGACGTAGGAGATCAGCGCCGACAGGGAGTAGGCGACGGCCTGCCGGTAGCCGGCCCGCACCCGACCGGTGTCCCGGTCGTCGGCGTCGCCGTCCTCCTTGGCGCCGGCGTCGCCGTGGTAGATCGAGCCGTCGCCCACCGCGTCCCAGCCGATCATGCGGGGCACGGCCGTCCAGGGGGAGTGGCTGGAGATCAGCGGGATCTCCGCCATGATCGGACGGTCCGCGCCGGCGCGGACCCGCCGCTGAAAGAACGACAGCGTGTACTGGTCGGGCATCGGCGCATAGCTGAACTTCGGGCCACGGTAGCCGAGCGCGGCGGTGTCGTAGTAACGGTCGTACGAGAAGAAGTCCTTCTCCGGCCAGGGCTGCGTCGCCGCGGGCAGCACGCCGACGGTCTGCCAGCCGGCCCGGCGGAACGCGCCGTTGAGCGTGAGCCGGTCACTGGCCAACAAGCTGCGGTGCCGTTGCTCGTTGTCCGTCCACAGACCCGACAGCAGGGTGTCGTGTGCCAACCAACTGCCGCCGCCGAACGTGGGCGAGGTGAGGAAGCCGCTGCGCGAGCCGTACCCGGCCGCGCGGAGCCGCTCGCTCCCGGCGTCCAGCACCGCGTTGACCTGCGGCGCCAACTCCGGATCCTCGACGGCGTCGCGCCCGTAGCTCTCCACGAAGGCGAGGACGACGTCCTTGCCGCGCAGCCCGGTCAGCAACTGCTCGCCCGGGGCGTCCTGGAACGGGTCGGCGTCGATCTGGGCGGTGAACCGGCTCCGGTCGTGCAGCCGCGCGTCCACCTGCTCGGCGTGCGCGCCCACCAGCGCGGTGGTGCCAGCGTCGGCCACCGGCACGCCCGGGACGATCCGCACCCCGGTGACGGCGCAGACCACCCAGGCGACCGTCAGCACGGCCACCGCCCGGGTCGCCGTCCGCTCGTGGTCGACCAGCAGCGACGCCAGTCGCCGCAGCGCCACGGTCACCACGACCAGCAGCAGGACGACCAGCAGCACGACACCGACCACCGCGGCGACCGCGCCCGTCCGCCCCACCGAGTCCCGGACGAAACCGAACGCGTCGTCCAGCAGCAGCCAGTCCAGCACCAGATCGAACGGCCGGTCGAGGGCCGTGCGGAACCCCAGGTCGGCGAGCCTGACGATGGCCAGCAGGCCGAGCAGCGGCCCGACCACGGCCACCAGCACCCGCCGTGGGCGCGGTGGCAACGCCAGCAGCAGCGCCGCGACCAGCAGACCCTCCAACGGGATGCGCACCAACGCGCCCGGGGCCAGCTCGCCGAGCCGGTCCGGGCCGACCAGGACGGCGTACACCAGCAGGACCGCCAGCGCCGTGCCCGCCCACCGCAACGCCCGCCGCGCCGGGCCGCCCGACACGGACGACACCACGGGAGTACGCGCCGAAGCGTCACCGGTTCGCGCCGAGCGCCCGCGCAGCCGGTCGGCCAGCCGGCGTCGCCGGGTGGGAAGGGTCATCGGGGCCTCCAGTCCGAGTGGACCGTACCGCCCGAGCGCGCCACCAGCGCCGGCCTGGGCACCCGAAGGTGCGAAGCGGGCACCGGCAGCAGCGGGTTGGCCCGCCGGGGCGCCGGACGGCGACGCCACAACCAGGCCACGTCCCGGCCGAACGACTCGACCAGCAGCCCCAACGCCGTCACCAGCACCACAGTCGTCCACGGGTCCGGAAGCACCCGCGCGGCGGCCACCGTCAACAGCACCCCCTGCGCGGCGGCCACCACCTTGCGCCAGAAGCGCGGCGGCAGCGTTCCCCGCAGCCAGGGCAGCACCGCGCTCGCCGCGACGAAGACGTACCGCATCGCGCCGATGGCCAGCACCCAGTTGCCGGCCGCCGGGGCCACGTACACGCTGAGGACCAGGATGAGGAACGCGTCGACCTCCATGTCGAAGCGGGCCCCCAGGGCGCTGGCCGTGCCGGTGCGCCGGGCGACCTGGCCGTCCACCGCGTCCAGTGTCAGGGCCACCGCGCTCAGCGCGACCAGCAGACCCACCGGCGTCGGGCGCTCGAACGAGTCCACCACCAGCGCGGTGATCGCGCCGACCAGGATTCCCCGGGCCAACGTCACCCGGTCGGCGGGGCCGAGGCGGGACGCGCCAGACAGGTAGAGCCCCCGGCTCAACATGAGGCAGGTGACCGCCGCGTAGCCGGCGCCGGCCAACCAGCCCGCCGTGCCCAGACCCACGGTGGCGACCAGCGCCGCCAGCACGACGAGCTGTGCAGTAAGCCCGATCACCGGACCGCTTCGAACTGTGGGCACCGTACCTCCGTGTTTATGATCGACGACCCCGACAGAGAACACGGAAATCAGGGCCGTTCGGTTCGACCGGGACAAAAGGTGAGGTGTGCGAGGGTGATCCGCGAGGCGTACGCCTGCTGGGTGCGCGAGCCCGGCGCGGCGGAGATCCGGCCGGTGTCGCTGCCCGTTCCGGGCCCCGACGAGGTGCTGGTCCGGGCCCGCTACTCCGGGGTCAGCCGGGGCACCGAGACGCTGGTGTTCGCCGGCCGGGTGCCCCCCGACCAGTACGCGGCGATGCGCGCCCCGTTCCAGGAGGGTGACTTCCCCGGCCCGGTGAAGTACGGCTACCTCAGCGTCGGGGTGGTCGAAGAGGGCCCGCCGGAGCTGCTCGGGCGTACGGTGTTCTGCCTGCACCCCCACCAGAGCGCGTACGTCGTGCCGGCGACCGCCGTCGTGCCGGTGCCGGACGACGTGCCGCCCGCCCGTGCCGTGCTCGCCGGCACGGTGGAGACCGCCGTGAACGCCCTGTGGGACGCCGCGCCCCTGCTCGGCGACCGGGTCAGCGTGATCGGCGCGGGCATGGTGGGCTGCTGCGTCGCGGCGCTGGTGGCGCGGTTCCCCGGTGTGGACGTCGAACTGGTCGACACCGACGCCCGCCGGGCCGGGGTGGCCGGAGCGCTCGGCGTCCGATTCGCGCGATCCGCCGACGCGACCGGCGACCGGGACCTGGTCGTGCACGCCAGCGCCACGTCCGCAGGCCTGCAACAGGCGCTGGACCTGCTCGCACCCGAGGGCACGGTGATCGAACTGAGCTGGTACGGCGACCGCCAGGTGCAGGTGTCCCTCGGCGGGGCGTTCCACTCCGGACGGCTGACCGTGCGCAGCAGCCAGGTCGGCATGGTCGCGCCGGCGCGGCGTGGCCGCCGCAGCTACACCGACCGGTTGGCGCTGGCCCTGGACCTGCTCGACGACCCGGCGTTCGACGCGCTGATCACCGGCGCGTCCCGGTTCACGGAGCTGCCCGACGTACTCGCCCGACTGAGCACGGGCGACCTGCCCGCGCTCTGCCACCTCATCACCTACGACGACGGGGAGTGACCGTGTTCAGCGTGACCGTTCGGGATCACATGATGATCGCCCACAGTTTCCGGGGCGAGGTGTTCGGCCCGGCCCAGCGCCTGCACGGCGCGACGTTCGTGGTGGACGCGACGTTCCGCAGGCCCGACCTGGACGACGACGGCATCGTCGTGGACATCGGCCTCGCCACCGAGCAGCTGCGGGCCGTGGTCGGGGAGCTGTCGTACCGCAACCTGGACGACGAGCCCGCGTTCGCCGGGATGAACACCACGACCGAGGTGCTGGCCCGTACCGTCGCCGACCGCCTGGCCGAGCGGGTGCACGCCGGCGAGCTGGGCGCCGGTGCCCGTGAGCTGGCCGGCATCACCGTCACCCTGCACGAGTCACACGTCGCCTGGGCCAGCTACGAGCGGTCGCTGTGACCGACGCGGGCCGGTCGACGCCGGCCCACGCCGCCGTCGGGATCGACGGCCCGCGTCCACGTACGGTGCACGTCGTCCTACCCGGCGACATCGACGACCCGGCCGCGCCCAGCGGCGGCAACACGTACGACCGCAGGGTCTGCTCCGGGCTCGGCGAGCGCGGATGGCTGGTGCACGAGCACCAGGTGCCCGGCACCTGGCCGCATCCCGACGCCGGGGCGTGTGCCGCGCTGGCCCGGTTGCTCGCCGCCGCGCCGGACGACGCGGTGGTGCTCGTCGACGGCCTGGTCGCCTCGGCCGTGCCGGACCTGCTCGCCCCGCACGCGACACGGCTGCGCCTCGTCCTGCTGGTGCACATGCCGCTCGACGACGAGGCCGAGGGTCGGGCGCTGGCCACCGCGCGGGCCGTCGTCACCACCAGTGCGTGGACGCGCCGTCGCCTGCTGGCCCGCCACCGGTTGCCGGCCGATCGCGTCCACGTCGCGCCGCCCGGGGTGACGCCCGCACCACCGGCGCCGCCCGGCAGCGCAGCCGGTGAGCGGCTGCTCTGCGTCGCCGCGGTCACCCGCCACAAGGGCCACGACGTGCTGGTCGACGCCCTGTGTGTGCTGGCCGAGACGCCCTGGACGCTGGTCTGCGCCGGCACGCTCGCCCGGGAACCCGAGCTGGTGCACCGACTGCGCGACCGGCTCGCCGGCGCCGGCCTGTCGGAACGGGTCCGGATGGCCGGCCCGCTGACCGGCCCGGCGCTCGACGCCGCGTACGCCGCCACCGACCTGCTGATCCTGCCGTCGCGGGGCGAGACGTACGGGATGGTCGTCACCGAGGCCCTCGCGCGTGGCGTGCCGGTGCTGGGCACCGAGGTCGGGGGTCTGCCGGAGGCGCTCGGCCGTGCCCCCGACGGCGTCGTACCCGGTCTGCTGGTCCCGCCGGACGACCCGGCCGCCCTGGCCGGCGCGCTGAGTTGGTGGCTGGGCGACGACGAGCTGCGATCCCGGCTGCGGCGCGCCGCGCTCGCCCGCCGCGACACCCTGACCGGCTGGCCGACGACGACCGCACGGCTGACCACCGTGCTCGAGGAGGTGGCGGGGTGACCGTCGAGGAGACCCTGCCGTTCGCCGACTGGCTGCGTCTGCGCGAACCGGCCGACGCGGCGGCCCGCGCCGAGGACCTGGTGGACGCCGTCCGGCCCCGGCTGAGCGGCCACGACCCGATCCTGATCCACGACCTGGGCAGCGGCACCGGCTCGATGAGCCGCTGGCTCGCCGCCCGGCTGAGCGGACCGCAGCACTGGGTGCTGCACGACCGGGACGCCGACCTGCTGGCTCGTGCCGCCGACGGTATGGCCGGGCTGACCGCCGCCGACGGAGCGCCGGTCACCGTCGACACCCGCTGCGGCGACCTGACCCGGCTGAGCGCCGCCGACCTGTCCGACGGCGCGCTGGTCACCGCGTCCGCGCTGCTGGACATGTTGACCGCCGAGGAGGTCGAACGGGTGGTCGCGGCCTGCGTCGACGCCGGCCGTCCCGCCCTGTTCGCGGTGTCGGTGACCGGTCGGGTCCGGCTCACCCCGGCCGACCCGCTCGACGCCGCCGTCGAGGAGGCGTTCAACGAGCACCAGCGGCGTACCGTCGACGGCCGCCGGTTGCTCGGCCCGGACGCCGCCGCCGTCACCGCCGCCGCGTTCGCCCGACGGGGTGTACCCGTGCGGGAGCGGCCGAGTCCGTGGCTGCTCGGCCCCGGGCAGGCCGACCTGGCCGCCGAGTGGTTCCGGGGCTGGCTGGGCGCGGCGTGCGAGCAACGTCCCGAACTGGGCGGCCCGGCCCGCGCGTACGCCGATCGTCGACTGTCCGAGGCGGCCTCCGGCGGGCTGGGCGTACTGGTCGAACACCTGGACCTTCTGGCGGGTGGATGAACCATCGACACCCTGGGTACGTGCACTAGAGGGAGTGGACGATCTTCAGGGAGGACCGGCGTCGATGGTGTGGGCCTGGGCACGAGCGGTCGGCGGGGCGGGCCTGCTCGCCGTCCTGCTGTGGCAGGTGGGCGGCGGCGCGTTCCTCGCCGGCGTACGGCTGATCGACGCGCCGGCGCTGGCCGCGGCCCTGCTCATCGGCGTGCTCACCACTGTCTGCGCCGCCTGGCGGTGGAGCCTCGTCGCCGGTGGACTCGGCGTGCGGCTGCCGCTGGCGACCGCGGTGGCGCACTGCTACCGAGCGGTGTTCCTCAACGCCACACTGCCCGGCGGTGTGCTCGGCGACGTCCACCGGGCGGTGCGTCACGGCCGCGACGCCGGCGACGTCAGCCGGGGCATCCGGGCGGTGGTCTGGGAGCGTACCGCCGGTCAGGTGGTCCTGGTGGGTGTCGCCCTGGTGGTGCTCGCGGCGTTCCCGTCCCCGGTGCGGCAGTACCTGCCGGCCGCCGCCGCCCTGCTGGCCGTGGCCGGCCTGGCCGTCGTGCTGCTGGCGTGCCTCCTGCCCGGCACCGGCCGGTCCCGGTGGGCACGCGGCGTACGCACCGCCGTCGCCGACGTGCGGGCCGGGCTGCTGGCCCGGCGGACCTGGCTGGGCGTGCTGGTCGCCTCCGCCGTGATGGTCGCCGGTCACCTGGCGACCTTCCTGGTGGCGGCGCGGACCGCCGGGTCGGACGCTCCACTGGCACGGCTGCTGCCACTGACCCTGCTCGCCCTGCTGGCGATGGGTCTGCCCCTGAACGTCGCGGGCTTCGGCCCTCGCGAGGGCGTGGCCGCCTGGGTGTTCGGCGCGGCCGGCCTCAGCGCGGCCGAGGGCGTCGCCACCGCCACCGTCTACGGCGCCCTCGTGCTGGTGGCCAGCCTGCCCGGCGCGGCCGTGCTGCTCGCCCGGCGAGCCCGCAATCCCACCACCGCTCGGGAAGCCGCCTTGCGCGGTGACTGTTGAGTCAGTGGTGAGACGGTACGCGTCGCCGTTCGAGGACGGCGCCGGACAAAGGAGCCCCATGCCCGAAGCACTGCCCGTCGCCACGGTCCGTACGCAGGTCACGGTGCCCCTGGCGTTCCCCGACGGCTACACCACCACCGTCCGGGTCTTCACGTTCAAGGGGCTGGTGGACGGTCGGGAACACCTCGCCCTCGGCCTGGGTGACTGGGCCGGCGCGCTGGACCGGCTCGCCGCCGGTGGTGAGCCGCCGCTGGTCCGCCCGCACAGCGAGTGCCTGACCGGGGACGTGTTCGGCAGTCAACGCTGCGACTGCGGACCGCAGTTGCGCGAGGCGGTCCAGCGCATTACCGAGACCGGCGGCTTCCTGCTCTACCTGCGGCAGGAGGGCCGGGGCATCGGCCTGTACGCCAAGCTCGACGCGTACGCGCTGCAGGACGCCGGACTGGACACCTACCAGGCCAACGTGGCGCTGGGCCGGGGCGAGGACGAGCGCGACTACAGTGCCGCCGCGCAGATGCTGGCCACCCTGGGCGTGCCGCGCGTACGTCTGCTCAGCAGCAACCCGGACAAGGCCGAGCAGTTGACCCGGTTGGGCGTGGACGTCGTCGAACGCGTACCCACAAGCGTCTTCCTCTCCCCGGCGAACGCCGAGTACCTCGCGGCGAAGGCCGCCAAGGCGGCGGAGACGGAGGCGGCGGAGGCGCAGGCGGACCGTACCCCCGACCGGCCCGTCTCCCGGTGAGCTGCCCAACGGCGTCGCCGCGGCCGTACGTGCTGCTGAGCTGCGCCACCTCCATCGACGGGTACATCGACGACGCCTCCGACCAGCGCCTGCTGCTGTCCAACGAAGACGACCTCGACCGCGTCGACGCGGTCCGGGCGGGCTGCGACGCGATCCTGGTCGGCGCCGCCACCGTCCGCCGCGACGACCCGCGCCTGCTGGTGCGGTCCGCGTCGCGGCGGACCGAACGGTTGGCGCGCGGCCGGCCCGCCTCGCCCACGAAGGTGACGCTGACCGCGCGCGGGGACCTCGACCCGACCGCCCGGTTCTTCACCGCCGGCGACTCCACCCGGCTCGTCTACTGCGCCAGCGGAGCGCTGGACAAGACCCGGGAACGGGTCGGCGCGCTGGCCACCGTGGTCGACGGGGGAGAGCCTGTCGACCTCGGATGGATCCTCGCCGACCTGGCGGCGCGGGGTGTGCGCCGCCTGATGGTCGAAGGTGGTGGAACGGTGCACGCCCAGTTCCTCACCGCCGGCCTCGCCGACGAGCTGCACCTGGTCGTCGCCCCGTTCTTCGTCGGCGACCGCCGGGCGCCCCGCTTCGTCGGCGAGGGGACCTTCCCCTGGCACCCGGGCCGCCGCGCCCGACTGGCCGAGGCCCGTCCGATCGGCGACGTGGTGCTGCTGCGTTACGCGCTCTCCGACCGCTGCCCCGACGACTGACCACGATGTCGCAGCGCGTACGCGAGCGCGCTGAGCAGGAACAGCGCCGCGCTGAGCGCCAGCCAGCGCAGCAGGTACGGCCGTTGGGTCTGGCCGGTGGCCGCCTCGTGGGTCGTCTCGCCCCAGCGCAGGATGCCCGGGGCGTAGACCACGAACAGCAGCGCCGTGCCGAGCGCCGGCACCCGCAGGTGGTTGAGCAGGGCGACCCGGCCGCGTACCACCGCGCCCAGCACGCGGTCGACGCTCGCGTACACCGGAAACAGCACCAGGTCGTGGGCGATGACCGCGCCGACGAACCAGAGCAGCATCCGGCCGAACGTCGCCTCCTGGGCGAGCCGCAACGCCACCCAGCCGGCGAGGACGATGACCGCAGTCACCAGGACGAGGTGCCAGGGCGCGGCGCCGTAGGCGGCCCGCAGTCGCGCGGCCCGCCCGGCCGGCTCCTGCGTCGGCCCGGCCCGCTCAGTCATCGGTCCGCCCCCGGAAGTCGATCTCGGCGACCCACTTGGTGCAGTGCACGCCCGGCAGGGCGGGCACGATGATCCGGGCCGGGTAGCCGTGGTCGGGGGCGAGGTCGACGCCGTTGACCCGCAGGGCCAGCAGCGAATCCGGATCGAGCACCTGGTTGGCCGCGAGCACCGCGGTGCGGAACAGCCCGGCCTGCTCCAGCGACGACACCCGCGCCGAGGCCGGGTCGGGCACCCCGGCGAGGGCGGCCAGGTCCCGAAGACGGACGCCGGTCCAGGTCTGCCGGGTCGACCAGCCCTCGACGCAGGAGATGGGCAGCGCGGCGGTGTGCTGTGCCAGGGCCAACAGGGCCGGCCGGTCCAGGCTCACGCTCCGGCCACCACCGCGCAGCGTCAGCCGCCAGCTCGCGTCGGTCTGCTCGGGGCGTACGCCGGCGGCGGCGACGGTGCGGTTGACCGGGAAGCCGTTCGGCCCGGTGCCGGGCTGTCGCCCCCGGGGCAGCAGCAGCGCCGTGCGCCGCAGCGGGCCGTCCAGGCTCTGCCCGATGGTCAGAACCGCCAACAGCAGCGCCCCACCGCCCACCAGGCCCAGCGCTCCGCGCCGGCTCACGGTGGCCGGGCCGGGCTCGGCGGCGACCAGGCCGTCCGGGTCGGGCGGCTCGGGTCGCGTCGCGGCACGTGGGGTGCGCAGCTCCGCGCCCAGCGGACGGGACCGCAGGGCGGGCACCAACCGGGGGAACTTGATGATCACGTGCGCCACGAAGGCCGCGGTGAAGATCCAGGCGCCGAAGTAGTGGGCGGTGTAGAAGTCGAAGCCGAACACGTACGAGTACTGGATGTTGAGCAGGCCGGTGGCGATCTGGAACAGGATCCCGCCGACCAGCAGCAGCAGGGTCAGCCTCTCCAGCACCTGCGCCAGGGAGCGGGCCGGCGGCCAGTCGAACAGCTTCGGCAGCACCGACCACAGCTTGCCCAGCACCACCGGGACGAGCACGATCCCGAGCGTCACGTGCAGCCCCTGCGTGAGGCGGAACAGCCAGGACGGCCGGGTCGGCCAGTCGAAGACCGGCAGCCGCAGCCACCCCACGCCCTGTGGGAACGCCTGGTCGAACCCGGGGCCGTAGGCGGCGTAGTCGAGCAGCCCGGTGATGACCACCAGTGGTAGCGCCACCAGCAGCGCCGAGCCGTAGACGGCGGTGAGCCAGGGACCGCGCAACGGACTGCGCCAGGCACGCTCGGCCGCGTCCACACCGGGTGGGCGGTGCCGGGCCAGCCCCCGCCACAGCCGGCGCGGTGCGCCATAGCCGGCCACGTCCGACGCCCG
Organism: Micromonospora sp. NPDC049102; assembly: GCF_043197485.1. Classification (NCBI taxonomy): domain Bacteria; kingdom Bacillati; phylum Actinomycetota; class Actinomycetes; order Micromonosporales; family Micromonosporaceae; genus Micromonospora; species Micromonospora sp. NPDC049102. The sequence goes on from NZ_JBICTE010000020.1 coordinate 29,799, forward strand.
GTCGCCGTCGACGAGCGGGCCGGATCTGCCTACGGGCACTCGCTGCTCCCTCCTCGTGCACTGTCGGCAGGTTAGACGCCAGACGTACGACGGGTCCGGGTTTACTCCATTACCGAACGCTTACCGCGCCGCAGCCGCCCGCCGAGCTGTTGCGAACTCCTTACGGCTCCGCCGAACCGGCCCGCCGGGCGTCCGGACGGCCCTACCGTGGCCGACATGCGCGTACTGGTCACCGGCGCGGCCGGGTTCATCGGGTCGCAGGTCGTCGACCTGCTCGTCGAGCAGGGCCACGAGGTGGTGGCGCTGGACGCGCTGCTGCCCCAGGCGCACGGCGGGGAACTGCCCGCCTGGTCCCGCGGGCACCAAGTGGTCCACGGCGACGTCCGCGACGGCGCCCTGCTGGACCGGCTGCTGTCAGGTGTGGACGCGGTCTGCCACCAGGCGGCGATGGTCGGTCACGGCCTCGACCCCTCGGACGCCCCCGACTACGTCACGCACAACGACTACGGCACGGCCGTTCTGCTGGCCGCGCTGCACCGGGCGGGGATCGGCCGTCTGGTGCTGGCCAGCTCCATGGTGGTGTACGGCGAAGGGCGCTACGCCTGCCCCGAGCACGCCACGGTGCGGCCCGCGCCACGGCGGCCCGAGGACGTGGCGGCCGGCCGGTACGACCCGACCTGTCCCCACTGCGACCGAGGGCTCGACCCGGTGCTCGTACCCGAGGACGCGCCGCTGGAGCCCCGCAGCACGTACGCCGCCAGCAAGCTCGCGCAGGAACACCTGGCCGCCGCCTGGGCCCGGCAGACCGGCGGGACGGTGTGGGCGCTGCGGTACCACAACGTCTACGGCCCCCGGATGCCCCGCGACACCCCGTACGCCGGAGTGGCGTCGATCTTCCGGTCGGCGCTGGCGGCCGGCGTGGCCCCTCGCGTGTTGGAGGACGGCCGGCAGCGGCGAGACTTCGTGCACGTCACCGACGTGGCGCGGGCGAACCTGCTGGCGCTCACCAACGGCCTGCCGCCGGCCACCCTGATACCGGTGAACGTCTGTTCGGGCGAGCCGCACACAGTTGGTGAGCTGGCGGTCGCCCTGGCCGAGGCGATGGGCGGGCCGGCCCCGCAGGTGGTCGGAGGTGCTCGCGCCGCCGACGTGCGCCACGTCGTGGCCGACCCACGCCGGGCCGCCGAACTGCTCGGCTACACCGCCCGGGTCGGCTTCGCCGAAGGCGTGGCCGGCTTCGCCACCGACCCGCTACGGGAACCAGCCGCCATAGCAGGCTGACCCTGCCGCCCGCCGGGACGGCGGCGGGGTGGTCAGGAGACCGTCCAGAGCAGGTGGTTGGCGGCCAGCGCGGTGAGCGCCTGCGCGGCCAGCCACCAGCGCTGCGAAGCCGCCGGCAGGTGGGCCGTGGACACCAGCAGCCAGACGACGAACGGCAGCCAGATCCGCTCCACCTCCGCCTTGCTCAGCCCGGACAGGTCCGCGCCGAGCACCGCCACCAGGGCCGCCAGCGGTAACAGCACCGTGGGCCCGGCTGCGCGTACCGCTGCTGCCGCAGGCAAGCCCAGCCGACCGCCGGCCCGCCAGCCGGGCGCGGCCGTCAGCGCGCGGCGCAGCGCCGGCCCCAGGACCGGGCCGGCGCTGAGCAGCAGCGCGGCCAGGTTGGCCCACACCCAGTAGGCGTAGGGGCGGTCGGCGGCCCAGCCCTGGTAGTACCGCTGGACGACGAGGTGGTAGCCGTCCCACCAGGAAAAACCTGCGGCGACGAACACCGCCGTGACGGCCGCGACGCCGATGGCGGCGGCGAGCAGCGCGCTCAGACGGTGGGTACGGCGCAGCGCCACCACGGTCAGCGCGAGCACACCGACGAGGAGGAAGCCGTACGACAGGTGCAGCGCGAAACCGAGCACCGCACCACCGGCCAGTGCGGCGACGCGGCCACGGACGGCCAGCAGTGCCAGGCCGGCCGCGACCACGGCCGCGAAGATGCCGTCGGCGGAGGCGCCCACCCAGACCGCCCCGGGCAGCAGCACGAGGAACGGGATCACCGCGCGGGCCGCGTCGGGCGCGCCGAGCGCGCGCAGGGTGACCGGCACCGACACCGCGATCGTGGTGCCGAGCAGTACGCAGGCCAGCGCGGCCGCTGTGCCTCCGCCCAAGCCGACGCGGTCCAACCAGACGAAGACGAGCAACGCGCCCGGCGGGTGACCGGCGGTGTGGGTGGACCACGAGTCGGGTTGGAAGTCCGCGATCCGGCTGGCGAAACCGGCCAGCATCGCCGGGATGTCGGTCACCCCGGGGACCTCGTGCAGGTACTCGGCCTGCGGGGTGAGCCGCCGGGTCAGCCCCGCCGACCAGCCGTCCACCAGTGCCAACGACAGCGTCCAGGCCACCGCCGCCAGCCACGCGGCAGCGAACAGGGCACCCCAGCGGGCCGTGCGGGCCCACCGCGCGCCCCACCCCACCACCACGACCGCCACCACCAGCGCCGCCGGGCTGCCCCAGCCGACGTGTGGCCGCCACGTCGCGTAGAGCGGAGCGGCGTCCGCGTGCAGCCCGGCGTCGCGGGCGTTGAGCAGGGCTCCCACCAGCACGGCGACGCCGAGCAGCGCCGCTTCGATGCCCAGGACCAGGAGGTCCCCGGCGTGGCGGCGAGGTGGGGTCCGCCCGGGGGCGGCGGCGAGAGCGGTGGTCGAGGCCATGACCAACGGACGGTACGGCGGCAGCCCGTCCGCGCGCTCGCCAATCGGCGGCCTGTCACCGGACGGTAAGAAATGCCCGAGTGGTAAGGGTTCGGTAAGCACATTTCGGCCTCCGCCGCGAGGGTGCCGTCCTAGCGTCGGCGGTATGCCGACTGAGATCGACGTGGTGCTGCCGTGCCTGGACGAGGCAGCTGCCCTGCCGGGCGTGCTCACCGCGCTGCCGCCCGGCTACCGGGCAATCGTGGTGGACAACGGCTCGCGGGACGGCTCGCCCGAGGTGGCCGTCCGGCACGGCGCCCGGGTGGTGCACGAACCGCGGCGCGGCTACGGCGCGGCGGTGCACGCCGGTCTGGAGGCCGCCGACGCGGAGGTGGTGTGCGTCCTCGACGCCGACGGGTCGTTCGACCCCGCCGAGCTGCCGGCCCTGGTCGCGCCGGTGTCCGCCGGTACGGCCGACCTCAGCGTGGGCCGGCGTCGACCGGTCGGGGCGGGGGTGTGGCCGTGGCACGCCCGCGCCGGCACGGCGCTGGTCGCCGCGCTGCTGCGCCGTCGGGGCGTACCGCTGCGGGACCTCAGCCCCATCCGGGTGGCCCGCCGCCAGGCGCTGCTCGACCTCGGCGTCACCGACCGGGCCTTCGGCTACCCCCTCGAACTGCTGATCCGCGCCGCCGCCGCCGGCTGGCGCATCCACGAGATGGACGTCACCTACGCGCCCCGGGCCGCCGGCACCCGGTCCAAGGTGTCCGGTTCGGTGCGGGGCACCCTGCGCGCCACCCGTGACTTCGCCGGCGTGTTGCGGACCGTGGACGGGCCCCGGTGACCGTTCTGCTGGTGGTCGCCAAGGCGCCGGTCGCCGGGGCGGTGAAGACGCGGCTCTGCCCACCTGTCACGCCGGCCCAGGCGGCCCGGATCGCCGCCGCCGCGCTGCGCGACACCCTCGACGCCGTCCGCGCCACCCCCGGCGTCACTCCCGTCCTGGCCTGGTCGGGTCGTCTGGCCGAGGCCGAGGCCGAGGACGCCGACGCGTTGACCGCCGCGCTGGCCGGCTGGTCGGTGCTGAACCAGCGCGGCGTCGGGCTCGGCGACCGGCTCGCCAACGCGTACGCGGAGGTCGCGGCGGCGTACCCCGGGCAGCCGGTCGTGCAGATCGGCATGGACACCCCGCAGGTGACACCCGCCCGGCTGGCGGCGGCGGTGGCGGGGCTGCGCGCCGCCGACGCGGTGCTCGGCCGGGCGCACGACGGCGGCTGGTGGTCGTTGGGGCTGCGCGACCCGAGGCACGCCCGGGTGTTGCGCGACGTGTCCATGTCGACCCCGAACACCGGTCACGACACGTGGGCGGCCCTCACGGGACACGGTCTGCGTACCGCGCCGTTGCCGGTGCTGCGCGACGTCGACGAGTGGCCGGACGCCCTCGCGGTGGCCGTCGAGGTGCCCGAGGGGCGCTTCGCCCGACAGGTCGCGGCGGTCCGCCTCACCCTGCTGCCGGAGGGCCGGCGGTGAACCCCGTCGACACCGCCCCGTTCGCCACCGCGCTCGCCACCGACCGTGTCACGTCGCGACGGTGGCTGGTGCACGGCGATGGTGTCCGCAGCCGACTTCCCGTGGACCGCTGGCACGGCGCGGCCGAACCGGCGGTCGCCGGTCTCGTCGCCCGCTGTGGCGGCCCGACGCTCGACCTCGGGTGTGGGCCGGGGCGGCTCACCGTGGCGCTCACCCGGGCCGGCCTGACCGCCGTCGGCGTCGACGTCTCCGCGACGGCGGTACGACTCACGCGTGCCCGTGGCGCGGTGGCGGTGCACGGCGACCTGTTCGGACCGCTGCCGGCCGAGGGCCGGTGGGCACACGTGGTGCTGATCGACGGGAACATCGGGATCGGCGGCGAGCCGGTCGCGCTGCTGCGCCGCTGCCGGGAGCTGCTCGCTCCGGGTGGCACGGTCCTGGTCGAGCTGGAGCCGCCCGGCGCGGGTTTGTGGCAGGGCCAGGCCCAGGTGGCCGCCGAGCAGGGGGCCGGCCGGGTGCTGCTCGGTCCGGCGTTCCGCTGGGCCCGGCTGGACGCGCACGCGGTGCACCCGGTCGCCGACGCCGCCGCGATGGTGGTGCGGGACGTCTTCCGGCAGGGGCGGCGTTGGTTCGGTGAGCTGCGGGCGAGCCGCTGAGGGCGCGGGTGTCAGGCCGTTGGCAGGCGTACCACGAATCGGCAGCCACCGACGACGTTCTGCACGTCCACCCGGCCGCCGTGCGCCTCGACCAGCCCGCGCACGATCGCCAACCCCAGTCCGCCGGAGCCCTCCCCACCGGCGCGCGGCGTCCGGGCCGGCTCGCCCCGGAACGCCACGTCGAACAGTCGGGGCAGGTCGTCCTCGGGGATGCCGCCGCAGGTGTCCGCGACCGCCAGCCAGGCGGCGTCGCGTTCACACCCGGCGTCCACCCGCACCGTGCCGTCGCTCGGCGTGTAGTGCACGGCGTTGAGCAGCAGGTTTCCCACCACCCGGGCCAGTTCGGGTTCGCTGGCCAGCACCGTGGGCCAACCCGACTCGGCGGCCACCAGGCGGATGCGGCGGGCCTTCGCCAGCGGCGCGGTGCCGGCCAACGCGTCGGAGACCACCTCGCCGAGCGGCACCGCCGACAGGGTCAGGCGCAGCGCCCCGGCGTTGATCCGGGACAGCTCGAACAGGTCGTCGACGAGGCGGGTCATCCGGTCGGTCTGCACGCGGATGCGCCGGTGGTACTCGGCGACCGTCGCCTGGTCGTCGACCACCCGGTCCTCCAGCGCCTCGGCCATCGCGCGCAGGCCGGCCAGCGGTGTGCGCAGGTCGTGCGACACCCAGGCCACCAGGTCCCGGCGGCCCTTCTCGACCCGGCGTTCCCGCTCCCGGGCCTGGGCCGCCCACACCGCGGCGGCCGCCAGCCGACGCCCGAAGTACCAGCCCACACCCAGGCTCACGACCGCCGCCGCGGCGACCGTGAGCAGGACGACCTGGAGGTCGTGGGGGGACAGGAACATCGCCTGGGCGACGACCACCACCCCCGCGACCACGGCGACCACGGTGATGGTGAGCAGGACGCACACGTGCACGGTGATCGAGCGGTGGCGTAGCAGCCGCAGGGTCAGCGCGCCGAGCAGGCCCACGCCGAGCGCGGCCGCGAGCGCAGCCGCGAAGATCAGCGCCAGGTCACGCATCGGTCGGCTCGTACCGGTAGCCGACACCCCAGACCGTGACGATCCGTCGCGGCTCGGCCGGGTCGTCCTCGATCTTCTCCCGCAGTCGCCGGACGTGCACCGTCACCGTGGACTGGTCGCCGAAGTTCCAGCCCCACACGCGTTCCAGCAGCTCGGTGCGCTTGAACGCCCGCGTCGGATGCCGCATCAGGTGCGCCAGCAGGTCGAACTCGCGCAGCGTCAGGGCCAGCTCCCGGCCGTGCAGCCGGGCGATCCGCGGCCCGGTGTCCACCTCCAACCCCGCGTCGGTGAGCAGCTCGGCCGCCGGCGCGGCCGGCTCGCCGACCCGGCGCAGCACCGAACCGACCCGCAGCACCAGCTCGCGCGGCGAGAACGGCTTGCCCAGGTAGTCGTCGGCGCCCAGTTGCAGCCCGAGCACGCGGTCCGCCTCGTCGCCGCGGGCGGTCAGCATGATGATGGGTACGTCGTCCGGCCGCTCCCGCAGTCGCCGGCACACCTGCAACCCGTCCAGCCCCGGCAGCATCAGGTCCAGGACGACCAGGTGCGGCGGCCGGTCCCGGACGGCCTCGAGCGCGGCCAGACCGTCACCGACGTGGCTCACCTCGTACCCGGCGTGTTCCAGGTAGCGGCAGACCACGTCACTGACGGTCCGGTCGTCGTCGACCACGAGCACCCGCTGCGCCACCGGCCACCTCCCGCAACCAGCCTAGCCAGCACGGATGCGATCGGCGATTGCCCAGATCTTGCGGTTTGCTTACCGCCGAGGTCGAGGTTCGATGGCGCTCAACCCCTGGTATTGCCTGCGCGATCGCTGGACACCGCTCAGTTTTTGCGAGCCCGATCGTCGCGACAACGGCGGCGCACGTTCGGGACCGTCCCGAACGTGACGGACGCCCGTCCACCCGCCACCGATCGCAGGCTGACCGACCGATCAGGCCGTCGGCGTGGGCTGCGTACGATGCGGGGCTGGGTTTCCCGTGTCCCGGCGGAGGTAGCGGCAGATGGCAGGCCAGCACGAGGGTTTCGCCCTCGGTGTCGACCTCGGCACGTCCAACACGATCGCCGTGCTGCGGTGGCCGGACGGTCGGACGCGTCCGTTGCTGATGGACGGTCAGCCGGTCAGCCCGTCCGCCGTGTACGCCGACCCGGACGGCACCCTGCACGTCGGGTGGGACGCCCGCCGGCTGGCGCAGGCCGACCCGGCCCGGTTCGAGGCGAACCCGAAGCGACGGGTGGACGAGCCGGGCGTGCGGCTGGGCGACCGCGTGTACCTTCCGGCGGAACTGCTCGCCGACGCGTTGCTGCGGGCGGGCTGGCCGCAGGCGGCCGAGCACACCCTCGCCGGGCCGACGCCGCCGGGGACCCGGCTGCTGCGCGAGCCGGTGGCCGCCGCCCGCTACTACGCGCAGGTGCTGCACCGGCCGGTGCCGGTCGGCGGCGCGCTTGCGGTGTTCGACTTCGGCGGTGGGACGCTCGACGTCGCGGTGCTGCGCAACGAGGGCGCCGACCCGTGGGACGACTCGGGCTTCCGCGTGGTCGCCGACGGCGGGCTACCCGACCTGGGCGGTCTGGACCTAGACGCGGCGCTGGTGGGGCGGGTCGGCGAGCTGCTCGGCGAGCGGCACGCCCGACGGTGGGCCCGGCTGGTCCGGCCGGCGGACCCGGCGCAGCGCCGCGACCAGGTCCGGCTGTGGGACGAGGTACGCGGCGCGAAGGAGACGCTGTCCCGTTCGACGGTGGCCCCGGTCGCGGTGCCGGGGGTGGCCGAGGCGGTGCGGTTGACCCGGGAGGACGTCGAGCGGGTGCTCACGCCGCTGCTGCGTCGGGCGGTGGAGCGGGCCCAACCCGCGTGACGAGTACGGCGGTGTGCGTACCGTCGTGCGGCCGGTGGGCACCGACGCGGCGGCGGGCGGGCCGGCCTTCCTCGACGGGGCTGCCCGCGACCCGTGGACGGGCAAGGGCCGGCGACTCGTGCAGCTCGGGGCGGACCGGTCGGCGCGGCTGCTCGACATGGGCTCCGGCGACGTGCTGCGCGAGTGGGGCAACGTCGCCGACCTCGACGACCTGGTGGTGGCGTACGAGGATCGGCTCTACGTGACCCCCACCGACGGCGGGTACCAACTGCTGGCGTACGACCTGACGTCCGATGCCGCGCCGGTGGTCCTGTACCGGGCCGGGAACGCGGAGTACCGGCCGAAGGCGCTTGTCGCCTGCGGCGAGCGGAGGGCGTGTCTGGTGCAGGTGCGCAACGGCGACGCCGAGCGCACCGAGGTGGTGGCGGCGACCGAGGGCAAGGCCCCGGTGTCGTGGTCGGCGCCGGGCGTGACCGGCCTGGTGGCGGTCGGTGAGCAGGTGCTCGCCCAGCGGGAGTACCCGAAGCCGACGGTCAGCCTCTTCGGTCCCGCCGGCACGGCGGTGCTGGCCGAACGTCCCGGCGTGGCGGCCCGGCTGGACGGCGGCAACCTCCTCGTCTTCGCCGAGCCGACCAGCACGGTGGCGGACAGCCGCAGCGTCGCCGGGGTGTGGGCGGAGTCGGGCGAGGTCGACGAGCTGGGTCAGCTCGTCGACGTACGCAGCGCGTCCTGCTCGTGGAACACCCGCGTCATCGCCTGCGGGGCGGACCGGGACTTCGTGCTGTACCGGTTCGCCGACGATTGAGCGCCGGCCGGGCCGTCGGCTGTCGGGTGTACGCAGGGGCCGCCGGCCGCCGCTCGTAGGATGCTGCGGTGATTCTCCGAGGTGTGGTCCGCGCCGATCGTCCGCTGGTGGTGCTCGCCGTCGGTGAGGAGGCCCGCTACCTGCCGGACGAGCTGCCGGTGCTGCTCACCGGCATGGGCAAGGTCAACGCCGCCAGCGCGGTCGCGGCGGTGCTGGCCGCCGGGCCGCGCCCCAGCCTGCTGCTCAACCTGGGCACGGCCGGCGCGCTGCGCCCCGGCTGGACGGGCATCCACGAGGTCGCCACGGTGCTCCAGCACGACCTGGACACCGCCCTGCTGCGCACCCTCACCGGTCAGACCTACGGCGCGCCGCTCTCGCTGGCCGCCGAGGGTGCGGTGCTGGCCACCGGTGACACGTTCGTGGCGGACGACGACGCGCGGGACCGGCTGGCGCAGCGCGCCGACCTGGTGGACATGGAGGGGTACGCGGTGGCCTGGGCAGCCGCGCAGGCTGGTGTGCCGTGCCGGCTGGTCAAGCAGGTCAGTGACGAGGCCGGGGAGGGCGCGGCCCGGACGTGGCGCGAGTCGGTGGACGCCTGCGCACGGGACCTCGCCGAGTGGGTCGGGCGACACCTCACCTGACCGTCGAGGTCATCCGGCGAGCTTGCGCGGTCTGAGACCCCGCGTGGTCTCCCGGTCACCGGCGCCGGGGACCACGACGTGCCCGGCCAGCGCGAGGGCCACGATCGCGGTGACCAGCACCGGTGGCCAGCCGCCCGCCCAGGGCAGCCGGTGGTCCGGTCGTACCGGTCCAGAGGCACCCGACCCAGCCCCGGTGCGGGGTAGCGCGCCGCCGCGGAGAGCAGGTCGATCGCGATCGCGGTGGTCCAGATCCACCACCGTGCCGCGTCGAACAGCACGCCGGTTGTCCAGAGGACGCCGGACAGCAGGAACCAGAACAGGAATCGGGTGGCTCGCGCGGTGCCGCTGCCGATACAGGGTGCTGACCAGGATGATGCCGCGCACCACGTGGGTGCCGACGTAGGCCAGCGCGAAGGTCGCGGCCTGCCCTCTGGTGATCATCGGCAGCGCCGCCGCCATCCCGACCGACCCGACCATGGCGATCATGAGAATGCCCTGGATCGGACGCTGTTGGGGATCGTAGAACTCGGTCGTGGTCGTGGTGACCGACCACGTCCACCAGATCGCGGTCAGCATCAGCGCCACCGCCGCGCTGCGGGCCCAGGACTGCTGGTCGGCGAGCAGCTTCGAGGTCTGCGCGAGCGCGGCCACGAAGACCACGTCGAAGAGCAGTTCGAGCAGCGTCGCCCGGGTCGACCCGTCCGGTCGGCGTACCAGCGCCGCGGTGCCTCCGGTGGTCATGCCCGGCCTCCCGCCGTGTCTTGGCGATTATCGGCGGCGGCGGCGCGGTCCGTCCCCGGATCGGCGATTCCCGCGGAGCGGGGAAGAGGGCGATCGGAGGTTGCCACGGCGCTGCGCTCGGGCGACGCTTGTCGACATCCATCGATCTCGATCTCCGTCGGAGGTTCGGATGCGCCGTTCCCCGCTCGTCGTCCTCGTCCTGACCGCCCTGCTGCTCGTCGCGCCGGGCGCGGCGCAGGCCGCCCTCCCCGACCGTGCCGGGTCCGATCCGGTCGGCGTCCTGTCCGGGGTACGCACGCCGGGCACCGCCTGGGGGCTCGACCCGGCCAGTGGCCGGATGATCGTCACCGTCGACGACACGGTGGCGCCCGCCGACGTGGCGAGGCTGCGGACGGTGGCCGACCGCGCCGGCGCGCTGTTGCGCCGGGAGCCCGGCACGCTGCGTACCCTGATCGCCGCCGGTCAGGGCATCTACGGTGGCGGCGGCCGCTGCTCACTCGGCGCGAACGCGCGCAGCGGCAGCACCTACTACGTGATCACCGCGGGCCACTGCACCACCACCGCGGCCACCTGGTACACCGACAGTGCGCAGACGACAGTCCTGGGCACCCGGACCGCCACCAACTACCCGGGCGACGACTACGGGCTGATCCGCTACACCGGCCGGATCGCCCACCCGAGCGCCGTCTACACCTACCCCGGCCTGCTCGCCATCAACGGCCCCGGTACCGCGTACGTCGGTCAGGCGGTGTGCCGCAGTGGCGTCACGACCGGGGTTCGCTGCGGCACCGTCACCGGTCTCAACCAGACCGTCAACTACGCCACCGGGGTGATCTACGGGCTGATCCGCACCAACATCTGCGCCGAGCCGGGGGACAGTGGCGGGCCGCTGTACGTGGCGTCCACCGGCACCATCCTCGGCATCCTCTCCGGGGGCAGCGGCAACTGCACCTCCGGCGGCACCACCTACTACCAGCCGATCGCGGAGGTGCTGGCCGCGTACGGACTGACCCTGCCCTGACCATCGTTGCGCTCTCCGCAACGGGTTGCTCGCGTGGCACAACGCGCCTAGGCTCGGCGAGACCCCGGACCCCTCACCGAGGACGTGCGCCGCGATGCCGAGCGAACCCCGACCCGACCGCGCGGCCACCCCGGCCGGTCCACCGCCGGCCGAGGTGGTCACGGTGGGGGAGACCATGGTGATGCTCTGCCCACCCGTGGGTGAGCGGCTGGAGCACGCCGAGCGGGTCGACCTCTCGGTCGGCGGCGCGGAGTCCAACGTGGCCGGCTACCTGGCGCGGCTCGGCCACCGGGTGACCTGGGTGAGCCGCGTCGGCGACGACCCCTTCGGCCGGGTGGTCGTCCGGCACGTCGCCGACGCCGGCGTCCACGTCGACCTCGTGACGGTGGACCCGAGCGCCCCCACCGGCCTGTACGTCAAGGACCCCGGCCCCACGGCCACCGCCGTGCACTACTACCGGGCCGGCTCGGCCGCGTCCCGGATGGACTCCGGCGCGTTGGCCGACCCGCGGCTGGCCGGCGCGCGGGTGCTGCACCTGTCCGGCATCACCCCGGCGCTCTCGGCCTCCTGCCGGGCGTTGGTCGAGCAGGCGGTGACCGACCGGCCGCTGACGGGCGCGCTGGTCAGCTTCGACATCAACCACCGGGCCCGGCTCTGGCCCGCCGAACGGGCCGCGCCCGTGCTGCGCGACCTCGCCGACCGCAGCGACGTCGTGTTCGTCGGCCAGGACGAGGCGTACGCCCTCTGGGGGGCCACCGACCCGGCGGCGGTACGCCGACTGCTGCCCGGTCCGCAGACGGTGATCGTCAAGGACGGCGCGGTCGACGCCACCGCCCTGCTCCGGGACGCAGAGCCGGTCGTCGTCCCGGCTCCCCGTGTGTCCGTCGTGGAGCCGGTCGGGGCCGGTGACGCGTTCGCCGCCGGCTACCTGGCCGGGTTGCTGCGTGACCTCGACCCGACACGACGGCTGCGCCTCGGTCACCTCGTCGCCGCGCAGGCGCTGGGCAGCACCGGCGACAGCGCGCCGCTGCCGCCGCCGTCGTGGTTCGACCGGCTGCTCGACGGCCCCTGGTCGCCACCCGACCTGACCGGCGTACGGGTCGAGGGCTGAGCGGTGTCCGAGGGCGTCGACCGGGCCATGCGCGTGCTCGAATTCCTGGCGCGCGAGCCGGCGCAGCTCGGCGGGGTGGCCGCCCACCTGGGCGTGCACAAGTCCACCGCGCTGCGGCTGTTGCAGACCCTCGAGGCGGGCGGCTTCGCACGTCGTACCGACGGCGGCTGGACGGTGGGCCTGCGGCTGATCGACCTCGCCCAGCAGGCACTGGACTCCCTGGACGTCCGAGCGGTGGCCCGTGGGCACCTGGCGGCGTTGGGCCGCGACTGCGGGCACACCATCCACCTGGCACAGATGGTCGACGACGACCTCGTCTACGTCGACAAGATCGAGGCGCGGGGTCAGGTACGCATGTACTCCCGGATCGGCCGTACCGCGCCCCTGCACGCCAGCGGCGTGGGCAAGGTGGTGCTCGCGTACAGCCCGCCGTCGCGGTTGGCGCACCTGGTCGAGGGCGGCGCGCTGCCCGCGTACACCCGGGCCACCATCTGCGACCCGGCAGCTCTGCGCGCGGAGCTGACGGCCATCGCCGAGCGGGGTTGGGCCGCCGACGACGGTGAGTTCGAGCCACTGATCACCTGCGTGGCCGCGCCGGTCCGGCAGGCCGACGGCGCGGTCACGGCCGCGGTGTCGGTGACCGCGCCGACCGTGGTGGCCACCCTCGCCGACCTGCGCGCCGTGCTACCCCGACTGCTGGCCACCACCCGGCAGATCTCCCACGACCTCGGATGGAGTGGACCATGACCACAACGGACTTCGCGCACATCTTCGGCAGCGCCCGGGTGATGGCGATCCTGCGCGGCCTGCCGGTCGCCGAGACCGTCCGGCTCGCGGAGCGCGCCTGGGACCTGGGCATCGACGTCGTGGAGGTGCCGGTCGCGACCGCCGACGCGGTACCCGCACTGCGCGCCGCCGTCGAGGCGGGCGCGGCGCGCGACCGGATCGTCGGGGCCGGCACGGTGCTCGACGCCGACACGGTCGCGGCGGCGGCCGACGCGGGTGCCGCGTTCACGGTCGCGCCCGGTCTGGACCTCGCGGTTGCCGACGCCGCCGCCGCGCTCGGCCTGCCGCACCTGCCCGGCGTGGCCACCCCCACCGAGGCGCAGCAGGCCCTGCGGCACGGCCTCACGTGGCTCAAGGCGTTCCCCGCGATCTCCCTCGGGCCGGCCTGGTTCAAGGCCATCGCCGGACCGCTGCCGCAGCTCCGCTTCGTCGCCACGGGCGGCCTCGACGCGACGAACGCCGAGGCCTTCCTCGACGCGGGCGTACGGGTGGTCGCGGTCGGCTCAGCCCTGACCGACCCCACCCAGCTCACCCACCTGGCCAAGCTGACAACCCAGAACCCCTAACCCACCCCCACCCCACCCGCGTCGATCTTGCACTTACTGCGCCGACGAAAGCCGTGAATCGGGATGCATCGACAACAGTAAGTGCAAGATCGGCGCGGGGAGGGGAGGGGGCGTGGGGAGGGGCGCAGGGTGGGGCGCGGGGTGGGGGTGGCGGGTTTGTGCCATGGCACGAACGCGCCGGGGTACGGCGGGGTACGAGGGGTGCTTGTTACGCCGATGCTGTGCTGCGTACCGCTCCTCGACACAATGAGGTCATCGTGGCTCTGTCTCCCAGGCGCCGCCGATCCGGGTTGATCGCCCTCGGCACCGCCCTCGCTCTGACCGCCGGGTTCACCCCGCCCGGCACGGGGGCGTCCGCCGCCCCGCCCGGCAACCCATCGCAGCCGGCCGGCCATCCGCCGGCCGCCCCGGGTCGGGCGTCGACCGTCACCCTGATCACCGGCGACCTCGTCACCATCACCACCGCAGCCGACGGCAGCACCGTCTCGACCGTCCGCCGCCCGGACGGCAGCACACCGACGTTCCACCGCACCGTGCTCGACGGCGACACCTACGTCTACCCGGACGCCGCGCTGCCGTACGTCAGCAGCGGCCTGTTGGACAAGAGGCTGTTCAACGTCACCGACCTCGTCGCCGACGGGTACGACGACGCGCACACGGACGCGCTGCCGCTGATCGTCACCCTCACCGACGCCGCCGCCCGGGCCCGCACCCGCCCCACTGTGGACGGCGCGAAGCTGGTCCGGCCGTTGGACAGCGTGGGGGGCGCGGCACTCAGCCGCCCGCGTGACAGCGCCGACCGGTTCTGGGGTGCGCTGACCGCCGGCACCGCCCGCCGTACCGGCGACACTCCGACCCTCACCGGCGGCATCGCCAAGGTCTGGCTGGACGGCCGGGTGCACGGCGACCTCGCCGAGTCCACCGCGCAGATCGGCGCGCCGAAGCTGTGGGCCGAGGGCAACACCGCCGCCGGCGTCGACGTCGCCGTGCTCGACACGGGAGCGGACGCCGAGCACCCGGACCTGGCCGGCCAGATCGCCGAGTCCACCAGCTTCGTGCCGGACGAGCCCGACATCCTCGACTACCAGGGACACGGCACGCACACCGCCTCGACGATCGCCGGCACCGGCGCCGCGTCCGGCGGCGTCGAGCGGGGTGTCGCCCCCGGCGCGCGGCTGCACGTCGGCAAGGTGCTCAACAGCGAGGGCGGCGGACAGGACTCCTGGATCATCGCCGGCATGGAGTGGGCGGCCCGGGAGCAGAAGGCCCGGATCATCAGCATGAGCCTGGGCGGTGAGGCCACCGATGGCAGCGACCCGATGAGTCAGGCCGTCGACCGGCTCAGCGCCGAGACGGGCGCACTCTTCGTGATCGCTGGCGGCAACAGTGGCCCGGCGAGCATCGCCAGCCCCGGCGCGGCGAACTCCGCGCTCACCGTGGGCGCCGTCGATTCCACCGACCACCTCGCGGAATTCTCCAGCCAGGGCCCGCGCTCCGGCGACGGTGGGCTCAAGCCTGAGATCACCGCACCCGGCGTGGACATCCTGGCCGCCCGCTCCCACTACGTGCGTGGCTCCGGCGACTACACCCTGATGAGCGGCACGTCGATGGCGACACCGCACGTGGCCGGCACAGCGGCGCTGGTCGCCGCCGCGCACCCCGACTGGACCGGTCAGCGCATCAAGGAGGCGCTGGTCAGCACCGTCAAGGCCACGCCGAGCTATACCCCGTACCAGGCCGGTGCCGGTCGGGTGGACGCGGTCGCCGCCGTACACGCCACGGTCTTCGCCACCCCGAGCGCCTACTCCGGCTTCCAGGGCTGGCCGCAGCAGCCAGGCAGGACAGTCGACCGGACGGTGACCTACACCAACGTGGCCGGCGCGCCGGCCACCCTGAGGCTGTCCCTCGACGCGCCGAGCGCCCCGGCCGGCCTCTTCGCGCTGTCCGCCGACACGGTCACCGTGCCCGCGAACGGCACGGCCACCGTCACCCTCACCGCCGCGTACGACAAGCTGCCGGTCGAGAAGCAGGTCAGTGGCACGATCGTCGCCACCGACGACGCGGGCACGGTGCGCGGTCGCACCCTGATCGGGGCGGCCAAGGAGGGTCAGCGGCAGAATCTGACGCTCGTCGCGAAGGACCGGGACGGCAAGCCGCTCACCGGCCAGGTCATCCTCAGCGCCGACGGCCTGTTCACCGCCGTGGACCTGCCCGCGAGCGGCACCGCGACACTGCGGCTGCCGGTGGCGAGCTGGTCCGGTTGGATCTCCGCCGCGGTGCGCGGCGTGCACGGGCCGCGCTCGAAGGGCATGGCCATGCTCAGCTTCGTCGACGTCGACCTGAACGCCGACCGCACCGTCGTCCTGGACGCGCGCAAGGCCCGCCAGGTGCGGGCCGAGGTGCCGCAGGAGGCCGCCGCCACGTCGTTGCGGATGGACATCCACCGCTCCACCGCCGGCAGCCTCACCGAGAGTCAGGTGCTGCCCGACGACTCGTACGACAGCCTGTGGGCGCTGCCGACGAGCCGCAAGGTCACCGACGGCGAGTTCGATTTCGGCGCCCGGTGGCGGCTGGAACAGCCGGCGCTGACGGTGTCGGCCGGCGGCCGGTCGTACGACGATCTGCTGGTCAAGCGCGCGACCCCGGCGTTGCCGGAGGGTCGTCGTCAGCTCGACGCGGTCTACGTCGCCGACGCGTCGGCGGCCGGGCTGGCCAAGCGGCCGGTCCGGGACCGTGCGGTGGTGGTCCGGCGTAGCGACACGGTGGACATCGCCACCCAGGCGCAGGCCGCCGCGGCGGCCGGGGCCAAGCTGCTGCTGGTGGTCAACGACGGCGTCGGGCGACTCCAGCCGTGGGACGAGGCGCCGTGGAGCCCGGAGAGCCCGGCCCCGGTGACCGTGGCGACCCTCAGCGCCGACGAGGGCGACCAGCTCGTCGCGGCGCTGGAGCGCGGTCCGGTACGGCTGAGCGTCGAATCGCACCCGGAGACCACCTACCTGTACGACGTGGCGCACCACTGGTCGGGCGCGGTCCCGGCCGACCCCACCTACCGGCCGACGAAGCGTCAGCTGGCCCGGGTGGACGTGGAGTTCCGCAACTACCGGCAGGGCAAGGCGCTGGAGTTCCGCACCGACATCTGGCGGGGTTGGGCGTCCAGCAACCAGGAACCCGTCCCGGCGCAGGGCCGGCGCACCGACTGGGTGAGCGCCGACCAGCGGTGGGTCGACGACGCGTACATCGCCGGGGAGACCGGCCAGCACCTGATGGCGGTGGCCACCTACCCGGCGGACCGGTCGAGCCGGGTCGAGTGGTTCGGGCCGATCCAGCGCCCTCGAATGGGCGGGAGTTACGTACCCGTGCGGTACCTGGACACGCTCTACCTGCCCGCGCCCGGCTGGGGTGACGGGGGTGGGCACATCGGTGAGGCGTACGCCAACTTCGACATGGTCAACCGGACCACCCTCTACCAGGGCGACAGGGAGCTGAACTGGGGCAACGCCGAGCACCTCCAGGTGGGTGGCCTGCCCGCGCAGCGGCTGCCGTACCGGCTGGTGGTGGAGAACGACCGGGCGGCCTGGACCAACCCGTACTCCCGGCAGACCCGCACCGAGTGGGGCTTCAGCTCGGCGGCCACCGGGGAGGAGTCGGCGGAGGTGCTGCCGATGATCCAGCTCGACTACCAGGTGGCCATCGACCGTGACGGTACGGCGAAGCGGCGGACGCCGCTCACCGTGGTCGCCTCCCAGCTGCCCGGTGTCTCGGGCACGGTGGGCCCGGTGACCGTCGAGGTCTCGTACGACGACGGCACGACCTGGCACCGGCAGCAGCTGAGCCGGCACGGCGACGAATGGCGTACCTCGCTGGACGCCCCGACGAAGGCCCGTTTCGTGAGCCTGCGGACGACCGCGCGCGACGCGGCCGGCAACACCGTGAGCCAGAGCATCACGAGGGCGTTCGGTCTGCGCTAGGGGAACGACCGGCCGCCGGTCGAGGTGCGCGCGCCCCTCGACCGGCTGCCGGCACGGTTCAGTTGGGCCTCTCCGGGCGGTCCAGGAAGTGCAGCCGCGCACGCTTGTCCGGCAGCTCGACCACCGGGCCGGTCCGGAACCCGCTGCGCCGCAGCCGGCGGAGCATCGGGTCGTTGCGCACGTCCGGCTCCATCACGACGCGCCGCCGCCCCGGGTCGGTGAAGACGAACTCCAGGACCGCCCCGAACAACGCGCCGGTGAATCCCGGCTCGGCGGTGACCGTGGGCCCGACGAGCAGGTGGACGCCGACGTCGCCGGGGCGCACCTCGTAGCAGCCGCCGACCGGATCGGCCCCGGGCTCGTACGTCTGCGTCAGCGCCACCGGCACACCGTCGCGGTGCACCAGGTACGCGTGGTGGGTGGTCAACGAGTCCAGGTACGCGTAGATCTCGTGCACCCGCTCGCGGCTGGCGTCGCGCATTCCCCAGAACCGGGCCCGGTCCATCGTGACCCAGCCGTGCAGCAGGTCGGCGTCCTCGTCGGGGCGTACCGGCCGGATGGTGACCACCCCGAACCCGGGGACGTCGCGCCGATGGTGCTGTCCGTCAGTGCTCATCCCGCTCCTCGGTGAGGCGGTCCCAGTCCGTGGTCACCGGCAGCAGCTCACCGGTCAGCCACGCGGACTGCTGGTCGTCGTGGTGCTCGTCGCCGGGCACCCCACTGGCACCCAACGGGACCACCCACCGGCTGTCCTGCCGCCGGGCCAGGTCCCAGACGAAACGCGCGGCCGGCCCTCGGAAGCATCCGTGGGTGACCCCGGGAACGCTCGACGTGGCCAGCACGCAGTCGTGGTCGCCGTCGAGCCGTGGGCCGGGGGTGGCGTCCGGGTCGGGTAGGGCCCGCCACGCCGCCAGCCGGTGCAGGTCACCCCAGCGCATCGTGCGGTCCGCCGTGCCGGCGACCTCCTCGGCCGCCGCGCGTACCACCGCCGCCGTGTCGACGCCGGGCAGCGGGGCCGCGCCGAGCAGGTGCTCCAGTGCGTGGCCGACCCGCGGGGTCAGCGCCAACCAGGGCGCGAACACCTCGGGGTACGCGGGCGGCTCGGCCAGCGCCGCCAGGGCCGGGTGTGTGGCGATCCGGCGTACGACGGCGGCCCGCAGGAGGGCGAAGTCGGCGGCGTCGGTGCTGTCCGCGTCCATCCGCCGGTTCCAGCGCAGCAGCCGGTCCCGGAGCGCGGTGGCGGCCGGACCGAGCCCGGCAGCCCTGTCGAGCACCGCCAGCAGCGCGTCCGCCGAGCCGAGGTACGTGTCGGTGTGGATCGTGGCCATGTCCCGGACCGTGAAGTTCCGGCCGGCGTCGAGCAGTTCGGCGATCCGGCGAGCGCGGTGCGGCGGTGCGAACTCGACGCCGAGCGGTGCCGCCAGGGCGCGCTCGTTGGCCATCACCGCCTGGTCGGTCACCTCGGCGCGGGGCGTCGGCGCGTACCAGCCACGCCAGGCGTACGCGGCCTCCCAGGCGGGGACCGGACGCAGGCCGTTGTCCGGGTGCCGCAGCGGCACCGCGCCGGCGACCCGGTGCAGCAGGCCGCCGGCGGTGTCCGCCGCCTGCACCACGTTCACGGGTTCCACCCAGCGCCGCAGTGCCCCGTCCACATCGGACACCGTGCGGGCCCGCAGCAGCTCCGGTAACGCCGCGAAGCCCAACTCGCCACCGACCCGGGGCGGGTAGCGCAGGCTCAGTGCGGTGTCGTCGTCCGGCCCGCCGGCGATCACCGGCCCCCGTTCGGTCTCCACCACCTCGACCGGGACCGGGTCCGCGCCGGCCACCTCGATCGTCTCGACGTGGACGGACGCCTCCCGCCAGCCGTCCGGGCCGAGGGCCAGGACACCGGCGTCGTGCCGGCGCAGCCGCTCGACGTAGAGATCCTGGTAGTCGGCCATCGCGTTGGTGATCGCCCACGCCACCGCCCCGGTGTGGCCGAAGTGCGCGATGCCCGGCACGCCCGGCACCGCCAGCCCCACCACGTCGTACTCCGGGCAGGCCAGCCGGATCTGCTGGTAGACGCCCGGGTCCTCGAGGAACCGGTGCGGGTCGCCGGCGAGCAGCGCGGCCCCGCTGGCGGTGCGCGAACCGGCGAGCAGCCACCCGTTGCTGCCGGCGACGGCCGGTCCGTCGGTGGCGAAGACCTCGGCCGCCGCCGGACCGAGGCGCTGCGCGACGTGCTCACGCCAGAGCTTGCTCGGGAACCCCGCGAAGAGGATGTGGTGCCCCAGCCACACGGCGAGCGGCGTCCACGGCTCCCACCGGCCCGGGGTCAACCCGGTGGCGGCGAACTCCGGCGCACGGGCCGCGCCGGCGGCGAGACCGGCGTTGACCCCGGCCACGTACGCGCCCACCCACTCGGCGGTCGCCGGGTCGAGGTTGGCGTGACAGCGGCGGGCGGTGTCGTCCAGCCGCACCTGCCGGGCGAAGCGGTCCCAACCGAGCGCGTCGACGCCGAGGAAGGCCGCGCTGGTGCCCTGCGACCGGTGCCGCTCCACCTCGATCTGCCACGCCCGGTCGTACGCGGTCACCCGGCCCTGCGCCGTCGCGAGGGCGAGCGGGTCGTCCGCGCGTACGTGCGGCACGCCCCACGGGTCGCGGAACAGCCGCGTCGTCATGCGGGCTCGGTCGCTCGCCGGCGGGCGGCCGGGACGACGAGCGGAGTGCCGGTCTCCGGGTCGTCGATCACTCGGCAGGGCAGCCCGAACACCTCGGCGACCAGGTCGGCGGTCACCACGTCGCGCGGGTCGCCGGCGGCCACCACCCGACCGTCGCGCATGGCGATGAGATGGGTGGCGTACCGGGCGGCGTGGTTGAGGTCGTGCAGCACCGCGACCAGCGTGCGGCCCTGCTCCTCGTGCAGCCGGGCGCACAGGTCCAGGATCTCGATCTGGTGGGCGATGTCGAGGTACGTGGTCGGCTCGTCGAGCAGCAGCAGCGGTGTCTGCTGGGCCAGCGCCATCGCGATCCAGACGCGCTGCCGCTGGCCGCCGGACAGCTCGTCCACCGGCCGGTCGGCGAGGTCGGCGACCCCGGTGGCGGCCATCGACTCGTCGACGATCCGCTCGTCCTCGCGCGACCACTGCCGCAGCAGACCCTGGTGGGGGTAGCGACCCCGGGCGACCAGCTCGGCGACGCCGATCCCGTCCGGCGCGATCGACGTCTGCGGCAGCAGGCCGAGGGTGCGGGCGACCTTGCGGGCGGGCTGGTCATGGATGTCCCGGCCGTCCAGCAGCACCGCTCCGGCGCTCGGGCGCAGCATCCGCGACAGCGCGCGCAGGAGCGTCGACTTGCCGCACGCGTTCGGACCGATGATCACTGTGAACGAGCGGTCGGGCACCGCCACGGTCAGGTCCTCGGAGATGGTGCGCCGGTCGTAGGCGAGGGTCAGCGCGGTGCCGCCGAGGCGGGAGGTCATGGGTGCTCCTTGTCCAGGGGTGTTCACAGCCGGCCCGCCCGGCGTTCGACGGCCAGCAGCCAGACCAGGTAGCCGCCGCCGAGCACGCCGGTCACCACGCCGACCGGGAGTTGATGCCCGGTGAACGCGCGCTGGGCCACCAGGTCGGCGCAGACCAGCAGCGCCGCGCCGACCGCCATCGAGGGCAGCAGGTTCGGCCCGGGCGCGCGGGTCAGCCGCTTGGCGACGTGCGGCGCGACGAGCGCGACGAACGACACGGGACCGGCCGCCGCCGCCGCGAACGACACCAGCAGCACCGCCGCGGCGAGCAGCACCAGGCGCATCCCGCGTACCGGCACACCGAGCGCGCTCGCCGTGTCGTCGCCCAGCTCCATCATCCGCAGCGCCGGGGCGCAGCCGACGAGCACCAGCGGCGTCAGCACGGCGGTGACGGCCAGCAGCGGCCCGGCGTTGGCCCAGCCCCGCCCGTCCAGGCTGCCGGTGAGCCACAGCACCGCCCGGGCGGCGTCCATCAGCGGGGCCCGGGTCAGCAGGTAGCCGTTGACGCCGGTGAGGATCGCGGCGACGCCGATGCCGACCAGGACGAGCCGGTAGCCGTGCACGCCGCGACGCCACGCGAGCGCGTAGATCACCAGGCCGGTGCCGAGCCCGCCGACGACCGCCGCGCCGGCCAGGGCCAGGCTGCCGCCGCCCAGGACGACCACCACCAGCGCGCCGGTCGACGCGCCCTGGGTGAAGCCGAGGATGTCCGGGCTGCCCAGCGGGTTGCGGACCAGCGACTGGAACAGCGTGCCGCCCAGCGCCAGCGCCGCGCCGACCAGCAGGGCCGTGACCAACCGCGGCAGGCGCAGCTCGGTCACGATGAACTGCTCCGCCACGCTCCCGCCGCCGGTCAGGGTGCGCAGCACGTCGGTCGGGCCCATCGGGTAGTCGCCGCTGCCCATCGCGACCAGGGAGAGCCCGGCGGCGAGCAGCGTCGCGCCGACACCGACGGCCAGGGCCCGGGGGCGGAACCGCACCGACAACCCGCCGGGGGTACGGATGACCGCGCTCACGGGTGAGCCACCCGTGAACGGCTGACCAACCAGAGGAACAGCGGACCGCCCAGCACGGCGGTGACCATGCCGACCTGGAGTTCACCCGGGCGGCCGAGCACCCGGCCCAGCACGTCGGCGCCGAGCAGCAGGACCGGCGCGAGCACCGCGCAGTACGGCAGCAGCCAGCGCAGGTCGGGCCCGGTGAGCGCGCGTACCAGATGCGGCACGAGAAGACCGACGAAGACGATGGGACCACAGGCGGCGGTCGCCGCGCCGCAGAGCAGGGTGACCGCGACGATCACGGCGGCCCGGATCACGGCCGGGCGGGCACCCAGGGCCCGGGCCGCGTCGTCGCCGAGCGCGAGGGCGTTCAGCGGACGGGCCGCGCCGAGGGCGACCAGCAGGCCGACCAGGATGAACGGCGTCACCCGGGCCACCGTCGCGGCGTCGGCGCTGGCCAGCGAGCCGATCGTCCAGAACCGCAACCGGTCCAGCGAGGCGGTGTCCAGCAGCATGACCGCGCTGACGAACGAGTAGAGGGTGGCGTTGAGCGCCGCGCCGGCCAGCGCGAGGCGGGCCGGGGTGGCGCCCCGTCCGCCGCCCACGGCGTAGACCAGCGCGGTGACCAGGGCCGCGCCGAGCAGCGCGAACCAGACGTACCCGCCGATGGCCGTGACGCCCAGGAAGGCGGCGGCGGTGGCCACGGCGGCGGACGCCCCGGCGTTGATGCCGAGCAGGCCGGGGTCGGCGAGGGGATTGCGGGTGAGGGCCTGCATCACGGCGCCGGCCACGCCGAGGGCCGTGCCGGCGAGCAGCCCGAGCAGGGTGCGGGGCAGGCGCATCCGGTGCACCACGGCGTACTCGGTGGCGTCGCGGTGCAGCAGCCCGGACCAGACGTCGGCGAGCGGCAACGACTTCGCGCCCACCGCGATGCTGAGCACCAGGATGACGCCGAGCAGCGCCACGGCGGCGAGCAGTCCGGCGGCGCGGGCCGCATGGCGTCGCTTCGGAACGGGTGCCGTCGGCGCGTCGGGTACCGAGGGTGCTGGTGCGGTGACGGTGGGTGTGGCGTCCAGTGTGGGCTCCGGGAGTGTGGCGACACGGCGAACCGCTGTTGACAATGACCGAGGTTAGGCTAACCTAACCCCGCTGTCCCGGTCGACCCCGGCCTTCCCTTGATCGAAAGACGACACCATGCCCGATGCTCTGCCCGTCCGTCGCCTCTCCCGTCGTGGCCTGCTGGCCGCTGGCGGCGCCGCCACGCTGGCCGCGCTGCTCGCCGGCTGCGGCAAGGACGATGCCGCCAAACCTGCTGGTGGCGAAAAGTCTGGCGGCCCCTGGTCGTTCACCGACGACCGCACCAAGAAGGTCGAGTCGGCGGCCCGTCCGACGCGCGTGGTGGCCTTCACCGGCGTGGCGGCAGCCCTGGTCGATTTCGGTCTCGACAAGCAGCTCGTCGGCGTGTTCGGCGAGACCAAGCGCGCCGACGGCACGAAGGACCCGCAGGCCGGCGACCTGAACGTCGAGACCGTCGAGATCCTCGGCAACACCTGGGGCGAGTTCAGCCTGGAGAAGTACGCGGCCCTGCGTCCCGAGCTGCTGGTCACGCACATGTACGACCCGGACGCCTTGTGGTACGTGCCGGACGAGAGCAAGGACAAGATCCTGCCGCTCGCGCCCAGCGTGGCGATCACCACCGCCCGCGTGCCGATGACCAAGCCGATCGAGCGGTACGCCGCGCTGGCGGAGTCGCTCGGGGCCGACCTGTCGGCCAAGAAGGTCACCGACGCGAAGACCCGCTTCGACGCCGCCTCCGACGCCGTCCGCCAGGCCGTCAAGGCCAACCCGGGCATCAGGGTGATGGCCTGCTCCGGCAGCCCCGACCTGTTCTACGTCTCCAATCCCAAGGTCAGCACCGATCTCATGTACTTCGCCGAGCTGGGTGTCGACATCGTGGTGCCGACCAAGCTGGAGGCCGGCGACTACTTCGAGGCGCTGAGCTGGGAGAACGCCGGCAAGTTCCCCGCCGACCTGATCCTGCTGGACAACCGCAGCACCGCCCTGCAACCCAAGGACCTCACCGCCAAGCCGACCTGGACGCAGCTGCCCGCCGTGCGGGCCAACCAGGTGACCCCGTGGGACGCGGTGCCCCGCTTCTCGTACGCCGGTGCCGCGCCACTGCTGGAGAACCTCGCCACCGCCATCCGGAACGCGAAGAAGGTCGGCTGACACCATGAGCACGAGCACCGTCGAACCCGTCGCCCTGCAGTACCGCTTCTTCGCCGCGCACGTCGTGCGGGCCCGTCAGGTCGGCGCCTCGCTGATCCGGGTCACCTTCGGCGGCGCGGAGCTTGTCGACTTCGCCGGCGGCGGCCGGGACCAGAGCGTCTCGCTGTTCCTGCCGCACCCGGGTCAGGACGCCCCGGTCGTGCCGGTCGAGCGCGGCGAGGACTGGTTCGGCGCCTGGCGGGCCCTGCCGCCGCATGTCCGCGCGGTCATGCGCTCGTACACCATCAGGGAACACCGCCCGGCTGCCGGCGAGGTGGACATCGACTTCGTCGGCCACGGCGGCACCGGTCCCGCCTCGCGGTGGGCCAGCCTGGCGGTGTCCGGTGACCAGGTGCTGCTGCTCGGCCCGGCGGTGTACGACAACCGCAGCGTCTGCTTCCGCCCGCCGGACGACACCGACCTCGTGGTGCTGGCCGCCGACGAGACGGCGCTGCCGGCCACCGCCGGAATCCTTGCCTGGCTGCCCGCCGGCACCCGGGTCCGCGCCTGGATCGAGGTCCCGGACGCCGCCGACATCACCGAGCTGCCCACCGACGCCGACGCCGAGATCCGCTGGATCGTGCGCGGCAGCACCGCCCCCGGCAGCGATCTGCTGGTCAGTGCGCTGCGCGCCGCTCGGCTTCCCGCCGCCACGCCGTACGCCTGGATCGCCGGCGAGTCCGGTGTGGTGCGGTCGCTGCGCCGGCACCTGGTCGGGGAGCGCGGTTTCGACCGTCGGCGGGTGACCTTCGCCGGCTACTGGCGGCGCGGGCTCTCCGAGGAGGACCTGCGCGCCGAGGCGCTGGCCGGCGCCACCGCCTGACCGGCGACACCACCCAACGCAGCACGGCCCCCGGCGCGCGGACGCGCCGGGGGAGGGTTCCGGCTGCCCATCGTCACAACGTGGAAGGACATCCCGTGACTGTGCCGACGTACCCCGGCGAGACCGACAGGCCCTCGCCGACCGGAGCGCAGGCCGCTCCACCACCGACCGGAGCGTCGGCCGCCGCGCGGGCGCACCTGCTGCACGACGGTTCCGTCGAGCAGTACCGGCGGGTCATCGCCGACGGCATCGACCGGGTCGCCCGCCGGGTGGCCACGGTGGACCGGCCCGCGACGGGCGTCACCCCGGCCGAGCTGGCTCCGCTCGTCGACGGCGTCGACCTGGACCGGCCCCTGGGCGACGCCGGCGCGGCCCTGGACGAGCTGGAGAGCGTCTACCTGCGCGACGCGGTCTGGTTCCACCACCCCCGCTACCTGGCGCACCTCAACTGCCCGGTGGTCATCCCGGCGCTGCTCGGCGAAGCGGTGCTCAGCGCCGTGAACTCCTCCCTGGACACCTGGGACCAGAGCGCCGGCGCGACCCTCATCGAGCGTCGGCTGATCGACTGGACCGCCGACCGGATCGGCCTCGGCCCGGACGCCGACGGCGTGTTCACCAGCGGAGGCAGCCAGTCCAACCTCCAGGCGCTGCTGCTGGCGCGGGAGGAGGCGTGCGCCGAGGCAACCCCGGCGGCGCGTCCGGAGCTGCTGCCCCGGTTGCGTGTGCTCACCTCCGTCGCCGGGCACTTCAGCGTCCAGAAGTCCGCCAAGCTCCTCGGTCTCGCCCCGGACGCGGTGATCGCGGTGCCCGCCGACGCGCGGCGGCGCATCCAGCCCGCCGCCGTCCGCGAGGAGATCGCCCGGTGCCGGGCGGCCGGACTGGTTCCGATGGCCGTCGTCGGCACCGCCGGCACCACCGACTTCGGTTCCATCGACCCGCTGGCCGAGTTGGCCGAGGTCTGCGCGGAGACCGGCGTCTGGCTGCACGTCGACGCCGCGTACGGCTGCGGGCTGCTCGTCTCGCCGACGCGCCGGCACCTGCTCGACGGCATCGGGCGGGCCGACTCGGTGACCGTCGACTACCACAAGTCGTTCTTCCAGCCGGTCAGCGCCAGCGCGCTGCTGGTCCGCGACCGGCGGACGCTGCGGCACGCCACCTACCACGCCGACTACCTCAACCCGGCGCGGATGGTGGAGCAGCAGATCCCCAACCAGGTCGACAAGAGCCTGCAGACGACCCGCCGTTTCGACGCGCTCAAGCTGTGGCTGACGCTGCGGGTGATGGGCCCGGACGCGCTCGGCGTGCTCTTCGACGAGGTGGTCGACCGGGCGGCGGACGCCTGGCAGCTCGTCAGCGAGGACCCACGCTTCGAGGTGGTGACCCGGTCGCAGTTGAGCACCGTGGTCTTCCGCTACCTGCCCACCGGTCCGGGCCGCGACCTGGCCGACGCCGCGAACCTGCACGCCCGGGAGGCGCTGGCCGCGTCCGGCCTCGCCGTGGTCGCCGGCACTCGCGTGGACGGCCGGCACTTCCTCAAGTTCACCCTGCTCAACCCCGCCACGACCGTCGACGACATCGGCTACGTGCTCGAACTGATCGCCGGCCACGCCGGGCGGTACGTGCGGGACACCATCGCGGCCGACCTGACCTGTCCCGTCGGCTGACCCCGAACCCGCGCCTGGAGAACAAGATGTCCACCCACGACTTCGTCGCCATCGGGCTCGGCCCGTACAACCTGGGCCTGGCCTGTCTCACCGCGCCGATCGACGAGCTGGACGGGGTGTTCCTGGAGGCTCGGGCCAGCCTCGCCTGGCACCCCGGCATGCTGCTGGAGTCGGCCCGGTTGCAGACCCCGTTCATCGCCGACCTGGTCAGCCTCGCCGACCCCACGTCGCCGTACTCGTTCCTCAACTACCTCAAGGAGATCGGCCGGCTCTACCCGTTCTACATCCGGGAGAGCTTCTACCCGCTGCGCAGTGAGTACGACGCGTACTGCCGGTGGGCGGCGGCGAAGCTGCCGAACGTGCGCTTCGGCCAGACGGTGACCACCGTGGAGTACGACAGCGCCGACGAGCGGTACGTGGTGCGGGCCACCACCGGCGGGTCCGAGACCGTCGAGTACCGGGGCCGGCACCTGGTGCTCGGCACCGGCACGCCGCCGCACCTGCCGGCCGCCGTCGCCGGGCTGCCCGGGGACGCCGTGCACAACTCGCGCTACCTGGAGCACCGGGACGCGCTGCGGGCCAAGCGCAGCATCACCGTCGTGGGCAGCGGGCAGAGCGCCGCCGAGATCTACCACGACCTGCTCGGCGACATCGACAGGTACGGCTACCAGCTCAACTGGGTCACCCGCTCGCCCCGGTTCTTCCCGCTGGAATACACCAAGCTGACGCTGGAAATGACCTCACCGGACTACGTGGACTACTTCCACGCGCTACCGGAGGAGACCCGCTACCGGCTGGAATCCGAGCAGAAGGGCCTGTTCAAGGGGATCAACGCCGACCTGATCAACGACATCTTCGACCTGCTCTACGCGCACAGCGTCCACGGCCCGGTGAACACCCGGCTGATCACCAACACCGAACTGGTCAACGCCGCGCACCGCGACGGCGAGTACACGCTCGGGTTGCGACACGTCGAGCAGGAGCGGGACTTCACCCTGCGCACCGAGGGTCTGGTCCTGGCCACCGGTTACCACTACCGGGTGCCGACGTTCCTCGAACCGGTCCGCGACCGCATCCGCTGGGACGCGCACGGCCGCTTCGACGTGGCCCGAAACTACAGCATCGACCACGACGGGCGCGGCATCTTCCTGCAGAACGCGGGCACCCACACGCACAGCATCACCTCGCCCGACCTGGGCATGGGCGCGTACCGCAACTCCTGGATCATCCGCGAACTGCTCGGCCGGGAGCACTACCCGATCGAGAAGAGCATCACCTTCCAGGAGTTCGGAGTGGTCTCGTGAGCGTCGTCTTCACCCGCGTCGACGACGGGCTCGGTGAGTTCGCCCTGCGTACCCTCGATCCGGAGGCCGACGCCGCGCTCCTGCGCCGCTGGGTGACCCACCCGAGGTCGGCGTTCTGGCTGATGCAGGACGCCGACGAGGCGCAGGTCGTCGAGGAGTACCGGCGCATCGCCGCGCACCCGCACCACGACGCGTACCTCGGTCTGTGGCGGGGGAGCCCGGCCTTCCTGGCCGAGCGCTACGACCCGGCCCACGTCGAACTGGTCGGCCTCTACGACCACCAGCCCGGTGACGTCGGCATGCACTTCCTCTGCGCGCCCGCGGGCACTCCCGTGCACGGCTTCACCCGCGCGGTGATCCGTACCGTCATGGCGTGGCTCTTCGCCGACCCGGCCACCGCGCGCGTGATGGTCGAGCCGGACGTGCGCAACACCGCCGTGCACGCGCTGAACGCCGTTGTCGGCTTCGAGGTCGTCGGCCCGGTCACCAAGCGGGAGAAGGAGGCGCTGCTCAGCGCCTGCACCCGCGCCCAGTTCCTGGCCGCCACCGAGCCGGCCGCCGCCACCGCAGAAGAAGGAGCCCTGGCGTGACCACCACCGCCGTCCCCACCTCGCCGACCGTCGCCGGCCCGGCCATCCCGGGCGACCCCGTCGCGCACCTCACCCCGCAGCGCTGGGTGCGGGCCAACCGGATGCTGGTCCGCAAGGCGCTCGCCGAGTTCACCCACGAGCGGCTGCTCACCCCGGTGCCCGTGCCGGGCCACGACGACCGCCAGTGGTACGAGGTCCGCAGCGACGACGGCACCGTCACCTACCGGTTCGCCGCCCGGGTGCTCGCCCTGGCCCACTGGCAGATCGACGCCGACAGCATCACCCGACACCGCGACGGCACGTCGGTGCCACCCGACGCGGTGGACCTGATCGTCGAGCTGCGCGACACCCTCGGGCTGTCCGCGCGGGTGCTCTCGGTCTACCTGGAGGAGATCACCTCCACCCTAGCCGGTACGGCGTACAAGCTGTCCCAGGGTGCGCCGAGCGCCGCCGACCTGGCCGGGGCCGACTTCCAGACCATCGAGACATCCATGACCGAGGGCCACCCCTGCTTCGTGGCCAACAACGGCCGGCTCGGCTTCGGCGTCGACGAGTACCACCGCTACGCCCCGGAGACCGCCACTCCGGTACGTCTGGAGTGGCTGGCCGCGCACCGTGACCACTCGACGTTCAGCAGCGCCGCCGACCTCGACTACGACACCCTCGTCGAGAGCGAGCTGGACGCCGAGACCCGAGCCCGGTTCGCCGCCACGATGGCCGACCTCGGCCTCGACCTCGCCGACTACCACCTCATCCCGGCGCACCCGTGGCAGTGGTGGAACAAGCTGGCCGTCACGTTCGCAGGGGAGTTGGCCGAGCGCCGGCTGGTGCACCTCGGCCCCGGTCCCGACTCGTACCTGGCGCAGCAGTCCATCCGTACCTTCTTCAACGTCACCGAGCCCGGCCGGCACTACGTCAAGACCGCGCTGTCGGTGCTGAACATGGGCTTCATGCGCGGGCTGTCGGCCGCGTACATGGCCGCCACCCCGGCCATCAACGACTGGCTGGCCGATCTGATCGCCGGCGACGAGGTGTTGACCGGCACGGGCCTGACCGTCATCCGGGAGCGGGCCGCGGTCGGTTACCGACACCGGCAGTACGAGGCGGCCACCGAGCGGACCTCCCCGTACCGCAAGATGCTCGCCGCGCTGTGGCGGGAGAGCCCGGTGCCGAATCTGGCCCCGGGGGAGCGACTGTCCACGATGGCCGCGCTGCTGCACGTCGACGACGACGGCGGCTCGCTGGCGGCGGCGCTGATCGACCGATCGGGCCTCGCGCCCGAGGTGTGGCTGCGCCGCTACCTGGACGCCTACCTGACTCCGCTGCTGCACAGCTTCTACGCCCACGACCTGGCCTTCATGCCGCACGGCGAGAACGTCATCCTGGTCCTCGACGAGCACCACACCGTCCAGCGGGTGATCTTCAAGGACATCGCCGAGGAGATCGCGGTGTTGAGCGCCGACGTCGAGTTGCCGGCCGAGGTGGAGCGCGTCCGCGTGGACGTGCCCGACGACACCAAGCTGCTGACGATCTTCACCGACGTGGTCGACTGCTTCCTGCGCCACCTCAACGCCGTCCTCGTCGAGGCCGGGGTGCTCACCGAGGCTGCCTTCTGGGGCACTGTCGCGGTCTGCTCCGCTGACTATTTCGAGCGGGTGCCGCACCTCGCCGAGCGCGTACGCCACTACGACCTGTTCGCCCCCGAGTTCGCGCTGTCCTGCCTCAACCGCCTTCAGCTCCGCGACAACCAGCAGATGATCGACCTGGCCGACCCGTCGGCGGCTCTGCAGTTCGTCGGCACCATCACGAATCCGCTCGCCGCGTACGCCCCGGCCCGCTGAAGCGGCGGATGTACGCGTGCCCGCGCGGTGGACGCCGCCGCGCGGGCCTCGCCGGCCCTCCCGGTAGTCGGCGCAGATCCGGCGCTGCACGCCGTCGACGGTTACCGGGCCGCCGTGCGGGAGGATCCACTGCGGCCTGGTGTGGCCGAACGGAACGCCGACGCAGACGACCGCCTCGGGGTTGTAGCGGTGCACCGCGTCGACGGCGGCCAGGAGACCGCGTTCACCCAGCGCGCGGATGATCCAGCCGACCTCGCGCGCCGGCAGGAGCTCCTCCGACGTCTCGATGATCAGCACGCCGCCGTGCAGGATCTCCGGCCCGAACGGGAAACGTCCCGCCGTGAGGATCCACTGGAGGACCTCCAGGCAGCCACCCCAGGTGGGACCGGTGACCGCGCGGCGCGGGCCGTGCCAACTCCACGGCTCGGTCGGCTCGCGTTCCCCGTACGACTGCAACGCCCGCGGGTCGGCCCAGTCGACCCCGATGTCCTCGGACTCTCCGGGGTCGGTGATCTCCAACCGCTCGCCGGTGAGCAGCGCGGCCCGCAACGACCGGGCGTGGATGTCGTCCACGGCGGGGCCGGGGCCGAGGTGCACCTGGGACGACCCGCCGTAGAAGCTCGCGATGCCGAGCCCCCAGAGCCACTGGTGCAGGTTGGTGTTGTCGCTGGTGCCCAGGAACGGCTTCGGGTCGGCGCGGGCCAGGTCGGCGTCCAGATCGGGGATGACCGTGATCTGGTCCTCGCCGCCGATGACGGCGAGGATGGCGCGTACCCGGGGGTCGGCGAAGGCCGCGTTGATGTCCGCCGCGCGCGCCTGCGCGGTCGCGCCGACCGTGCGGGTGGTGGGGTACTCGACCGGGACGAGGCCGGTCACGTCGGCGAGCCGCCGCATGGCCTGCTCGTGGATCTCGGGAAAGGCGCCGGCCGCGGCGAAGGACGGCGACAGGACCGCGATCCGGTCGCCGGGACGCGCCTTCGGGGGACGAACAAGATCGTGCTTCATCCCGGGATTCCACCAGCGACACCCGTCGGCGCGCACCCCGTTTCGGGGGCCGGTGTTATCGATAACACGAGGCGACCAGCCATCCCACCCTCTCCTCGTCGCACCTGATCTCCCTGATCAGAACAGGTGCACAGCGAGCTGTAATAGTTAGAACCTTGAATTCGTGCGCCATCGAGCCGTAACATGCCGAACACGGATGTGAACGCTAACGTTCGGACCCCTGCATCCTGCCGAGCCCGTCCCGCCCGGTTGTCGTCCCATCGCCGGTAGCGCTCATTTGGAGGTCCCATGTCGTCCCTGCCCCTCAGCCGACGCCGCGTGTTGCAGGCCGCCGGCGCCACCGCCGTGCTCTCCGCGACCGGCGCCACGACGCTCGGCGCGGGTCCCGCCGCCGCCGCGGTGGTGCCGCCAGCGCGGGCGGACATCGGCGTCGCCGCCTACGCCTTCGACCCCGGTCAGGTGCGACTGACCAGCGGCCGTTGGTTCGACAACCAGAACCGTACGTTGAACTACCTGCGCTTCGTCGACGTCGACCGCATGCTCTACAACTTCCGCGCCAACCACCGGCTGTCCACGAACGGCGCCGCCACCAACGGCGGGTGGGACGCGCCGAACTTCCCGTTCCGCACCCACATGCAGGGGCACTTCCTCACCGCGTGGGCGCACGCGTACGCCGTGCTGGGCGACACCACCTGCCGGGACAAGGCGAACTACATGGTCGCCGAGATGGCCAAGTGCCAGGCGAACAACGGCGCGGCCGGCTTCTCGGCCGGCTATCTGTCCGGCTTCCCGGAGTCGGACTTCGCCGCGCTCGAGGCGCGGACGCTGTCCAACGGCAACGTGCCCTACTACTGCATCCACAAGACGCTCGCCGGCCTGCTGGACGTGTGGCGTTACACCGGGAACACCCAGGCCCGTACGGTGCTGCTGGCCCTCGCCGGCTGGGTCGACACCCGCACGTCCCGGCTCAGCTCCAGCCAGATGCAGTCGATGCTGGGCACCGAGTTCGGCGGCATGAACGACGTGCTGACGGACATCTACCAGATGACCGGCGACAGCCGTTGGCTCACGACGGCCCAGCGGTTCGACCACGCCGCGGTGTTCAACCCCCTGGCCAACAACCAGGACCAGCTCAACGGTCTGCACGCCAACACGCAGGTGCCCAAGTGGATCGGCGCCGCCCGCGAGTTCAAGGCGACGGGGACCACCCGCTACCGGGACATCGCCAGCAACGCGTGGAACATCACCGTGGGCGCGCACTCCTACGTGATCGGCGGCAACAGCCAGGCCGAGCACTTCCGGGCGCCCAACGCGATCGCCGGGTACCTGAGCAACGACACCTGCGAGCAGTGCAACACCTACAACATGCTCAAGCTGACCCGCGAGCTGTGGCTGCTCGACCCGAACCGGGTCGACTACTTCGACTTCTACGAGCGCGCGATGATCAACCACCTGATCGGCGCGCAGAACCCGGCCGACAGTCGCGGTCACATCACCTACTTCACCCCGCTCAAGCCCGGCGGACGGCGGGGCGTGGGCCCGGCGTGGGGCGGCGGCACCTGGAGCACCGACTACAACTCGTTCTGGTGCTGCCAGGGCACCGGCCTGGAGATCAACACGAAGTTGATGGACTCGGTCTACTTCTACAACGGCACGACCCTGACGGTGAACCTCTTCGTGCCGTCGGAGCTGAACTGGTCGCAGCGCGGCATCACGGTCACCCAGAGCACCACGTACCCCGTGAGCGACACCACCACCCTCACGCTCTCCGGCACGATGAGTGGCTCGTGGAGCATCCGGGTGCGCATCCCGGCGTGGACGAGCGGCGCGACCATCAGCGTCAACGGTGTGGCGGAGTCCGTCACCACGACACCGGGCAGCTACGCCACCATCACCCGCACCTGGGCCGCCGGCGACACCGTCACCGTTCGACTGCCGATGCGGGTGGTCATGCGGGCCGCGAACGACAATCCCAGCGTCGCCGCCGCCACGTACGGCCCGAGTGTGCTCTGCGGCAACTACGGCAACACGACGCTCAACGCGTTGCCGTCCCTCGTGGTCTCGTCGGTCGCGCGGACGAGCACCAGCTCGCTCGCGTTCACCGCCACCGCGAACGGTTCCACCGTCAACCTCGCGCCGTTCCAGGACGCCCACGGCTACAACTACACGGTCTACTGGAACACCAGCGGTAGCAGCGGTGGAGGCAGCTACCGGCTGGTCAACGTCGGCAGCGGGATGGTCCTGGGCATCCAGAACATGTCGACCGCCGACGGTGGGCTGGCTCTGCAGTGGGACGACAGCGGCACCGCCGACCACAACTGGGTCATGATCACCGACGGCAACGCCGTCCGGTTCCGCAACGTCAACAGCGGCAAGGTCCTCGGTGTGGAGAACATGTCCACGGCCGACAACGCCCGCGTCCTGCAGTGGTCGGACAACGGCACCGCCGACCACCGGTGGACCCTCGTCGACAACGGCGACGGCACCTACAAGATCCGCAACGTCAACAGCGGCAAGCTGCTCGGCATCCTGAACAACTCGACCGCTCGGGGCGCGCAGGCCGTGCAGGACCCGGACAACGGCAGCGCGGACAACCGCTGGCGGTTGGTGGCTAACGCCTAGACGGCGGGACTGGCCCACCCTGCCACCATGTCGAGGAGCGGTATACCTCAGCGGAATATACATATTCCGCTGAGGTATACCGCTCACCACCGCGTCCGCCCCCGAACGAGGTGACCGACGGTGACCGCGCTCAGTCGGCTGCTCCCGCGCGCCGGAACGCGCGGGCCAGCTCGGTCAGGTCGAGGCCCTCGAAGTGGCGCAGGAACCGCCGACGTACGGCCGCCAGGTGGCTGGGCCAGGACTCCTGAAGGCGGGTGAAGCCCGCGTCGGTGAGCACCGCGTTCCAGCCGCGGGCGTCCTCCTCGCACCGTTCCCGCTTGACCAGCCCCTGGCTCTCCAGCCGGATGATCGTCCGGGTCATGCCGCTCAGCGAGAGATAGCAGGCCGTGGCGAGTTCGTGCATCCGCATCCGCCGGTCCGGGGCCTCGGAGAGGTTCATCAGGGCGGTGTATTCGGTCAACGGCAGCTGGCGATCGCCGACCATGTCGGCGTCGATCGTGCGTGGCACCACGTACATCACCTGGCCCAGGGCGCGGACCAGCGCCTCCTCGTCGGGTTCGAGGGGTAGCAGAGCCTCGGGGCGGGGATCGGGCATCTTGCAAGCATAGTTGCTTGATTGAGCAATTGCTTACTCAGCGTGTGAGCACGGTTATGGGAAGCCCATTTGCTTGACGAAGCAAGGAGGGGCTAGCGTTCCCGCGTCAGGTTCGGACAACAACCGAAAGGCGCAGCCATGACCAGGATCGGGATCATCCTCGGAAGCACCCGCCCGGGGCGCAACGGCGAAGCCGTCGCCCGCTGGGTCCACGAAATCGCCCAGCAGCGCACCGACGCGCAGTTCGAGCTGATCGACCTGCTCGACTACAAGCTGCCGCACCTCGACGAGGCGATGCCGCCGGCGATGGGCCAGTACAGCCAGCCGCACACGCAGCGCTGGGCCGAGACCATCGCGTCGTTTGACGGTTTCGTGATGGTGACGCCGGAGTACAACCACTCGACCTCGGGCGTCCTGAAGAACGCCATCGACTTCCTCTACAACGAGTGGAACAACAAGGCCGTCGGGTTCGTCAGCTACGGCTCCCTCGGTGGCGCCCGCGCCGTGGAGCACCTGCGCCTGATCGCCGGTGAGCTGCAGATGGCCGACGTGCGCTCGCAGGTCGCGCTCTCGCTCTACACCGACTTCGAGAACTTCAGCACCTTCAAGCCCGGCGACCAGCACCTGCAGGCGCTGACCACCACCCTCGACCAGGTCGTGGCCTGGAGCGCCGCTCTCGCGCCGCTGCGCCAGGGCTGACCCTTCTCGGTACGCCTCGAGACGGCCGCGGGACTCGCTCCCGCGGCCGTCGGCGTACCCACCGCCGGCGCCGCGCACGATAGCCTCGGCGGGATGAGCAACGCGCCCCGGCTGGGCCGGGCCCCGCTGTGGCGGGACCGCTCCTTCGGCACGTACTGGATCGCGCAGTCGCTCTCCGCGGCGGGCGACGCGTTCGCCTACCTGGCGGTGCCACTGCTGGTGTTGCAGGCGACCGGATCGGTGGCGCAGATGGGCCTGCTCACCGCCGTCGCGGGCGCGGCGTCCGTGGCGGCCGGCGTCTTCGGCGGGGTGCTGGTCGACAGGTACGACCGCCGTACGCTGATGATCGTCGCGGACCTGGTCCGGCTGGTCCTCTACGGTCTCGTGCCCCTCGTCTGGCTCGCCGGCCCGCGCGTCTGGCTCCTCTTCGTCGTGCTGCCGATCTGCGAGGCGGCCGGCATGCTGTTCCAGGTCGCGGCGGTGACCGCCGTCCGCAATCTCGTCGACGCCGACCGGATCACCGAGGCCAACGGCCGGCTCCAGGCGACGTTCGCGGCCACCGCCGTCCTCGGGCCGCTGCTCGCCGGAGTGGTGTCGGCCCGCTTCGGCCCGGCCACCGCCATCGCCGTCAACGCGGCGAGCTTCGCGCTCTCGGCTGCCGGCCTGCGGCTGGTCCGGCTGCGCGCCGCCCGGCCAGCCGACGCCCCGGAGGTGCCCCGGGGCAGCCCGCTTGTCGAGTTCCTGGCCGGAGCGCGCTTCCTGTGGCGACAGCCCGTGCTCCGCGCGCTGACCGTCCTGCTGTCGGTGTTCGTCTTCCTGGTCTACGGCTTCACCGACGTGCTGATCTACCACGTGACACACGACCTCGGCGGGAGCGAGGGGACGGTCGGCACCGTACTCGGCCTGGCGGCGCTGGGCACGGTCGCCGGGGCGCTGCTGGTGGCCCCGCTGCGTCGTCGGCGCGGCTTCGGCACGACGTGGATCGGCGCGCACGCCGTCTGCGGGTTCGCGGTGGCGGGCGTCGGCGCGGCGACGACGGTGCCGGCGGTCACCGCCCTGACCGCCGTGTACCTGTGCTGCCTCAGCATCGGTGGGATCTGCTCGATGTCCCTACGCCAGGAGATCACTCCCGACCATCTGCTCGGCCGGGTCACCTCGGCGTTCTGGAGTACGCACTACGCTCTCGGGCCGGCCGGCGCGGCGATCCTGACCTGGACGGCCGGCCGGTACGGCGTACCGGCGGTGGCGCTCGTCGCCGGAGCGGGTTGCCTGCTGGTGGCGGTCGGCGGGCTGTTCACCCCGATCCGCCGCGCGGGCGCCGAGCCGGCCGCCGACCCACGCGGGCTCGGACCGACACCGGCCGTCGGCACGACCGGCGGCTGAGGCGCGTTGTCGGCGGGGAGTCAGAACTCCAGGTACATGACGTGCAGGCCGACCCGGCCGAGGGTCCGGTGGCGGAACGCGCCCGGCACGGTGCCAACCACGTCGAAGCCCTCGCGCCGGTACAGCTCGACCGCCGTCCGGTTCGTCTCCACCACGGCGTTGAACTGCATGCCGGCGTACCCCTGGTCGCGCGCCCAGGTCAGGGCGTCGCGGCACAGCGCGGTGCCCACGCCCCGGCCACGCGCGTCGGCGGCGACCAGGAAGCTGGCGGTGGAGACGTGCGCTCCGGGCCCGGGCCGGTTGGCGCCCATCTTCGCGCTGCCGAGCACCCGCCCGCCGTCCACCGCGACGACGGTCCGCCCGGGCGGGGTCTCCACCCAGATGTCGTACGCCTCGTCAGCGGTCATCCGGGGGTCGTAGGTGAAGGTCTCCTGTGCCCGGATGACGTCCCCGACGATCGGCCACACCTGCGACCAGTCCTGTTCGGTGAACGTACGGATCAACACGGGCGCAGGCTACGCAGGACGGGCTGGCGGAGCAACGGGTTTGCGCGGCCCAGGTCGGCCGGCCCCGTCACGAGGCGGTGCCGGCTCGCCGGGCGCGGGGTGTCGACGTCGCCGTGTCGCGCGGTCGGCCCGCCACCGGCCCGGAGGTGTCCCGGCGGATCAGCTCGGCGGGGAGCACCTCGATCCGGGGCGTCGGCGCAGCCGTCCCGAGCACCAGCGACATCGCCCGCACTCCCATGTCGACGAGGGGGAGCCGCACCGTCGTCAACGCGGGCGTGACGTCGCGGGCGATCGGCATGTCGTCGAAGCCGACGACGGAGATCCGCCCCGGTACGGCGAGCGAGCGGGCCCGCAGGGTGGCGAGCGCGCCGATGGCCATCGAGTCGTTGAGCGCCACGATCGCGGTCAGCTCCGGATCGGCGTCGAGCAGCCGGGCGGTGGCCTCCGCGCCGCCGTCGCGGTCGAACTCGGCGTACCGGACCCGCCGTTCGGGCAGGTCGAGGCCGTACGCGGTGAGGGCCTGCCGGAGCCCGGCCAGCCGATCGGTGGTGGTGGTGAGGATGCGCGGGCCGGCGACCACGCCGATCGCCCGGTGGCCCAGCTCGCAGAGTTCGCGGCCGGCGAGGTGGCCGCCGGCCCGGTTGTCGGGCATGACGGCGTCGCCGGAGTGCTCGTGGCGGCCGATGACCGCGACCCGCCCGCCGGTCGCCTCGTACGCCGCCAGCTTCTCGTTGAGCTGTCGGGTGAAGGCATCGTCGTGGTAGCCGGACCCGGCGAGGATCAGCGCCGCCACCTGGTGACCGCGCAGCAGTTCCACGTACTCCAGCTCGCGATCCGGGTCGCGGTAGCTGTTGCAGATCATCAGCAGCCGGCCCTGGTCGGTCGCGACCCTCTGCAGGCCGCGCGTTATCTCGGCGAAGTACGGGTCGGAGACGTCGTGCACGATCACGCCGACCGCGCTGCGGTGCGAGCGGGCCAGCAACTGGGCGTGCGCGTTCGGCACGTACTGCAACTCGGCCACGGCCGCGAGGACGCGCTCGCGCAGCTCGTCGGTGACGGGCTTGCTGCTGCCGTTGATGACGCGTGAGGCCGTGGCGGGTGAGACGCCCGCGCGCCGCGCCACGTCGGACAGGGTCGCCATGGCCCGCCCCCTCGGTCTGTTGACGGCGTTTCGCCGCGCCCGCTAGCGTCACCGTACCGTAGAGAAAGCCCTTTCCCGCAGGGAGGCCGGCCATGTTGGATCGCTTCGCGGCACTGCCCGGCGGGATCGGTGTCTCCCGGCTGCGCGTCTACGACACGGCTGCGCCGGACGGCGTGGTCGGTGGTACGCCGCACGTGCACCTCTGCTGCACCGAGGGGTACGTGGTGACCGGGGGCGAGGGTGCGGTGCAGACCCTGACCAGCGCCGACGGCTTCTCCGAGACCCCGCTGCGTCCGGGCGCGGTGGTCTGGTTCGAGCCGGGCACCGTGCACCGTCTGGTCAACGGCGGTGGTCTGACCATTGTGGTGCTCATGCAGAACAGTGGCCTGCCCGAGGCCGGTGACGCGGTGCTGACCTTCCCGCCGGAGGTGCTCGCCGACCCCGAGGCGTACGTCGCGGCGGCGGCGCTACCGGACGGGGGAGCGCCGGGGACGGACGTGCGGGCCGCGTACCGCCGTAGGGATCTGGCGGTGACCGGCTTCGCGGCGCTGCGGTCCGGTGGTCCGGCGGCGCTGGCGGCCTTCCACGCGGCGGCGGCGGCGCTGCGCCAGCCGCTGCTGGCGGCCTGGCGGCGGCGGTGGGCCGCCGGCGCGGGTCGGGCCGCCGCCGGCACCGGCGCCCAGTTGGACGCCCTGGAGCGGGGCGACTGCGGACATCTGGGCGAGGCTGGCGTGTACGCGGTGGACGCACCCGCGGAGCGCGGCCGACTGGGCATGTGCGGCCTGCTCGACACCTACCCGGCTGCCGGCTGACGCCGCGAGCCCCGCGTGGTCCGGTGCGGACCTTGAGGGTGGTGCTCGCCTCGGGTTCAGGGAAGTCGCGGTGTCCGAGGGCGAGGAAAGGCCCCCGGTTTCCAGGAGGCCGGATTCCACCTCGGGCGACGCCTTCACCTGGCGGCCCGGCTGGCGTCGAATAGATCGAGGAAAGGCCTTGCCTGCCGTCTGGACGCCGCCTACGCTCCAGGAAAGCGTTTGCCTGACCCGCCGACTGGCCCGGCTCCCGGGTGCCGCGCCGGGCCCCGAGGAGGTTCGCGTGACGGAGAACTCTTTGGACACCGCGGGCCGGCGCGCCGCTGCTGACCAGGCGAGCGGTGAGCGGGAAGGCGATTCAGCCGCCACGGCTCAGTCCTCGCCCGGATCGGCCGAAGCTCCGGATCGCACCGACCGCGCACCCCGATCCACAGTGGTCGCCTCGCCGGTCGGCGGCGGTGGCCGATCACCCCGACCCACGCTCGGCCGCCGCGCGGCGTCGGTTGCCGACTCGATGTGGCGCCCAGCGCTCGTGCTGGCGGCCTTCGTCCTCGCCTGGTGGTTCGTCGCCGCCCGGGAGTACGTGCCGAACTACCTCGTGCCCACCCCCGGCCAGGTCTGGACCACGATGACCGACCAGTGGTCCGAGTTGGCGCGACACACCCTGGTCACCCTCTACGAGACCGTGCTCGGCTTCGTCCTGGCCGCCGCGCTGGGACTGGCCACCGCGGTCGCCATCGCCTACTCGCGCACCCTGGACAAGGCGCTCTACCCGATCGTCCTGTTCGCGCAGGTCATCCCGAAGATCGCCATCGCGCCGCTGCTGGTCGTCTGGTTCGGCCTGGGTCTCACCCCGAAGATCATCCTGGCGGTGCTCATCGCATTCTTCCCGGTGGTCATCTCCGGCGTGGCCGGCCTGCGCTCGACCGACCCGGAACTGCTCGACCTCTCCGCCACGATGGGCGCCGGGCCGTGGCGTACCTTCCGCAAGATCCGCTTCCCGAACGCTCTACCGCACCTGATGGCCGGTCTGAAGGTGGCGGTCACCCTCGCGGTGGTCGGCGCCGTGGTCGGCGAGTTCGTCGGCGCCAGCGAAGGGCTCGGCTACGTCCTGTTGCTGGCCAACGGCAACCTCGACGCCCCGCTGCTGTTCGCCGACCTGATCCTGATGTCCGCCATCGGCATCGTCCTGTTCGTCCTGGTCGAGATCGCCGAGGCGCTGCTCATCCCGTGGCACGCCAGCCGCCGCGCCGGCGTGTCCCTCACCACCTCCTGACCGACCCCATCACGGAGGCATTGATGAAACGCACCGCCACCACCATTCTGGCCACCGCCGCCCTGCTGCTCGCCGCCACCGGCTGCGGCGACAGCGACTCCGCCGGCAGGACCGGCACCGACGGAAAGAAGCAGGTCACCCTGACCCTCAACTGGGTGCCGTACGGCGAGCACGCCCCCTTCTACTACGGCCTGCAGAAGGGCTACTACTCCGCCGAGGGCATCGACCTGAAGATCCTGCCCGGCAACGGTTCCGGCAACACGGTCAAGCAGGTCGCCCAGAAGCAGACCGACTTCGGATGGGCCGACAGTCCCGTCCTGCTCAAGTCGGTGGCGAGCGGGATGCCGGTGCGCAGCCTCGGCGCGTACCTGGAGAAGGGTCCCTCCTCGGTGGAGTTCTTCACCGAGAAGAACATCAAGACCCCGGCGGACCTGAAGGGCAAGACCGTCGGCGGCACGCCCGGCGACGCCCTCTACGCGACCTTCCCGGCCTGGTTGGAGAAGAACGGCCTCAAGAAGGACGACGTCAAGGTGGTCAACGTGGACGCCGCCGGCAAGATCGCCGCCCTGGCCGAGGGCAAGGTCGACGCCATCATGGGCTTCTTCCACGACCAGGCACCCACCATCGAGAGCAAGACCGGCAAGAAGGTCGACGTGCTGCTCTTCGCCGACTACGGGATGAACCTGCTCGGCACCGGCCTGATCGCCAACACCCAGACCCTGCAGAAGGACCCGGATCTGGCCCGCAAGTTCGTGCGCGCCACCCAGAAGTCCTGGGCCGACGCGGCGCGCGACCCGGCCGGCGCGGTGAGCGCCATGGTGGCGCTCGCCGAGAACGAGCCCGCCCCCGAGGTACTCACCAAGCAGCTCACCCTCAACCTGTCGCTGCTCGGTGCCGACGGCCCGCCCGGGGTGAACACCGACGCCCAGTGGTCCGAGACCATCGACCTGATGTCCCGCTTCGCGGAGCTGAAGGAACCGGGCGCGCCGGACGCGTACTGGGACTCCACCTACGCGGCCAAGGGGTGACGGGGTGAGCGCCGCGCCGGCGACCACCGGCACCGCCATCGGGATGTCCGGCGTGACCGTCCGATTCACCACCCGACGGTCGCGGACCACCGCCCTCGACGACGTGTCCCTGCACATCGAGCCGGGGGAGTTCGTCACCATCGTCGGCCCGTCCGGCTGCGGCAAGTCCACCCTGCTGAAGATCGTCGCCGGCCTGGTGAAGCCCACCAGCGGAGAGGTCTCACTGCTGCGACAGCCGGTACGCGGCCCACAGAAGGAGATCGGCTTCGTCTTCCAGAAGGCCGCGCTGCTCGAGTGGCGTGGCGCGCGGGCCAACATCCTGCTCCAGGCCGAGATGCGCGGCATGGATCGGGTACGGGCGGCCCGCCGCGCCGACGAGCTGATCGAGATGACCGGCCTGACCGGCTTCGAGAAGGCGCTCCCGCACGAGCTGTCCGGCGGCATGCAGCAGCGGGTGGCGTTGTGCCGCGCGCTGCTGCACGCCCCGCCGGTGCTGCTGATGGATGAGCCGTTCGGCGCCCTGGACGCGCTGACCCGCGAGCAGATGAACGCCGAGCTGCACCGCATCTGGCGGGAGACCGGCACCACCGTCGTGCTGGTCACCCACTCCATCGCCGAGGCGGTCTTCCTCGGCACCCGGGTCGTGGTGATGAGCGCCCGGCCCGGCCGGATCATCCGCACCTTCGGTGTCGAGCTGCCGGCGCACCGCGACTACGCGCAGGTGATGTCGGACTCCCGCTTCGACCGGCTCGCCACCGAACTGCGTGGGTTGCTCGGCAGCGCGGCCGCCAACCACTGAACGACCAGCACGACGAAAGGGATCACCATGACCCGCAGGTCGATCGGCATCATCGTCAACGGCGTGACCGGACGCATGGGCTACCGCCAGCACCTCGTCCGCTCCCTGTTGGCCATCCGCGAGTCGGGCGGCGTGACGGTGGCCGACGGTACGACCATCTGGCCGGAACCGGTCCTGGTGGGGCGCAACGAGACCAAACTCCGCGAGCTCGCCGAGCGACACGGCCTCACCGACTGGACCACCGACCTGACCTCCGCGCTGGCCCGCGACGACGTCGAGATCTACTTCGACGCCCTGGTGACCCAGCAGCGGGAGAAGGCGATCCGCCAGGCGATCGAGGCCGGCAAGCACATCTACACCGAGAAGCCGCTCGCCGAGGACACCGCCGCCGCGCTCGACCTGGCGCGCGCCGCCGACGCGGCCGGTGTCCGCACCGGTGTCGTGCAGGACAAGCTGTTCCTGCCCGGGCTGCGCAAGCTCAAGCGGCTCGTCGACGGCAACTTCTTCGGCCGGATCCTCTCGGTGCGCGGCGAGTTCGGCTACTGGGTCTTCGAGGGCGACTGGCAGCCCGCCCAGCGCCCCTCGTGGAACTACCGCGCCGAAGCCGGCGGCGGCATCACCTCCGACATGTTCCCGCACTGGCACTACGTGCTCCAGGAGCTGTTCGGCCGGGTCACCGCGGTCTCCTGCGTGACCCGCACCCACGTGCCCGAGCGGGTCGACGAGGACGGCCGCACCTACGCGGCCACCGCCGACGACGCCGCGTACGCCATCTTCGAACTCGAAGGCGGCGTGATCGCGCAGATCAACTCGTCGTGGGGTGTGCGGGTGTACCGCGACGAGCTGGTGGAGTTCCAGGTCGACGGCACCGAGGGCAGCGCCGTCGCGGGGCTGCGCGACTGCCGGGTGCAGCACCGGGCGGTCACCCCGAAACCGGTGTGGAACCCGGACCTGCCGGTCACCGAGAACTTCCGCGCCCAGTGGACCGAGGTCCCCGACAACGAGGAGTTCGACAACGGCTTCAAGGTGCAGTGGGAGGCCTTTCTGCGGCACGTCGTCGCCGGCGAGCCCTTCCAGTGGGACTTCCTGGCCGGCGCGCGCGGTGTACAGCTCGCCGAGCTGGGGCTCCGCGCGGCCCGCGAGGGCGTCCGCGTCGAGGTCCCGGAGCTGCACGCATGAGGGTCACCGAGGTGGTCCTGCCCGGCGGTCGGCGACACCGGCTGGCCGGGGCGGGGGGCTTCGGCCGCCCGGCCGCCCCGGCGACCGGCCGGATCGCGTACGCCGCCGCGCACGTGGTCGCCGACCCGGGGGCGGAGAACGTGCCGGGCGCCCCGGCGGTGGTGGACTGGGACACCACGCTCGCCTTCCGGCGGCACCTGTGGTCGTACGGACTGGGTGTCGCCGAGGCGATGGACACCGCCCAGCGGGGCATGGGGCTGGACTACCCGGCGACCCGGGAGCTGATCCGGCGCAGCGCCGCCGAGGCCCGCGTCGTGGGCGGCCGGATCGTCGCCGGCGTCGGCACCGACCAGCTCCCGACCGGCCCGGCCACCCTGGCCGAGGTCACCGCCGCGTACCGCGAGCAGCTCGACGACGTCCGCGCCGCCGGCGCCCGGCCGGTGCTGATGTGCAGCCGGCACCTGGCGGCGGCCGCCCACGGCCCCGAGGACTACCTACGGGTGTACGACGAGCTGCTGTCCGCCGCCGGTGAGCCGATGGTGCTGCACTGGCTGGGCCCGATGTTCGACCCGGCGTTGACCGGTTACTGGGGGTCCGCCGACCTGGACCTGGCCGCCGACACGGTCCTCGAACTGATCAAGGCGCACCAGGGGACCGTGGACGGCATCAAGGTGTCGCTGCTGGACGCCGACCGGGAGGTGGCGTTGCGCCGCCGGCTGCCAGTGGGCGTACGCCTCTACACCGGCGACGACTTCCACTATCCGGAGCTGATCCGGGGTGACGAGGTGGGCCACTCCGACGCGCTGCTCGGTGTGTTCGCGGCCATCGCGCCGGCCGCCGCCGCCGCGCTGTCCGCCCTCGACCGGGGGGACCTGCCCACGTACGACGAGATCTTCGCCCCCACCGTGCCGCTGGCCCGGCACCTCTTCGCGGTGCCGACCTGGCACTACAAGACGGGCATCGTGTTCCTGTCGTGGCTGGCCGGGCACCAGGACCACTTCACGATGGTGGGCGGTGCGCAGTCCGGCCGGTCCCCGGCGCACCTGGCGACCCTACTCACCCTCGCCGACGCGGCCGGGCTGCTGCCCGACGCCGAGCTGGCCGCCGCTCGTGCCCGGGCGTTCTTCACCGTGGCAGGGGTTGTCCAGTGAGCGCGAGGAGTGAGCCGGTTTTGCGAGCCCCGCAGTCGCGAACAGGGCAGGCACAGTGAGCGCGAGGAGTGAGCCGGTTTTGCGAGCCCCGCAGTCGCGAACGAAGGGCAGCCCAGTGAGCCTCGCCCGTTTCTCGTTCAACCAGGCGACCGCCCAGCACTGGCCGCTGCCCGAGGTGGTTGCCGGTTGTGTGGCGGCCGGCGTACCGGGCATCGGGCTGTGGCGGGAGCCGGTGGCCGGGTACGGGTTGGCCCGCGCGGCGAAGCTGGTCCGCGACGCGGGGCTGACCGTCACCTCGCTGTGTCGGGGCGGCTTCTTCTCCGCCGACGACTGGCAGGCGGACAATCTGCGCGCCATCGAGGAGGCGGCC
The DNA here is from genome assembly GCF_043197485.1 of Micromonospora sp. NPDC049102. NCBI lineage: Bacteria > Bacillati > Actinomycetota > Actinomycetes > Micromonosporales > Micromonosporaceae > Micromonospora > Micromonospora sp. NPDC049102. The sequence goes on from NZ_JBICTE010000020.1 coordinate 74,727, forward strand.
ACGCTGGGCGCGCCCGAGCTGGTACTCGTCTCCGGCGGACTGCCGGCGGGCAGCCGGGACGTCGACGGGGCCCGGAGTCGGGTCGCCGACGCCATCGGTGAGCTGGCGCCGCACGCGGCGGCGGCCGGCGTACGGCTGGCGATCGAACCGCTGCACCCGATGTTCGCCGCCGACCGTTGCGTGATCGCGACCCTCGGCCAGGCGCTCGACATCGCCGAACGGTTCGACCCGGCGGTGGTCGGCGTGGTCGTGGACGCGTACCACGTGTGGTGGGACGACACGGTGTACGCGCAGATCGACCGGGCCGGCGCGCGGATCGCCGCGTTCCAGGTCTGCGACTGGGTGACGCCGCTGCCGGAGGGCGTGCTGCTCGGACGCGCCCTGCCCGGCGACGGGTGCATCGAGCTGCGACGGCTCCGCGAGGCGGTGGACGCGGCCGGCTACCGGGGTCCGATCGAGGTGGAGGTCTTCTCCGCCGAGGTCTGGGCACGGCCGGGCGCGGAGGTGCTCGACGCCGCGATCGCCGGCTACCTGCGCCACGTCGTCTGACCACCGCGACGGGTACGGGCCCTGGGCCGATGCCACCCGGCGGTAAGGTCGTCCGCGTGGATCTGTTCGAGACCGCGGCCCTGCTCGGGGCACCCGTCGAGGCCGTCGAGCGTGTGCACCGGCTCGCCGGCGACCGGCCCTCGGCCCCGCTGCCCGCCAAGGCCGACGTGCCCGCGATCCTCGATCGGCTCGCGGTACCTCCGGACGACGTCGCCGAGATCATGGCAGGCTGGCCGGACGACGGGTCACCACTGTGGACGCCCGAGCTGCGCTGGCTGCTCGACCGTTCGATCGCGCTGGTCCGCGCGGATCTCGGCGGCTACGCCTGGCTGCCACCCGGCCCGGAGCTGCCGCTCGACCGTGGCCCCGCCTGGCGGCATCTCTACGTGTACGCGTACCTCGCCCTGGTCGAGGTCGTGCGGGGCTACCACCACGACCACGGCGTTCCCGACGCCGTGTCCTGGGCGACCCTCGCCGACCTGGGCCGCAACCTGGCGGTCGACCGGCGGATGCGCGGCGAGGGTTGGCCGGTCATGCAGAGCTGGTTGACGCTGCACGTGCGCGGCGCGGTCTACGAGTTGGGCCGGTTGCAGCACCACCGCGGCGACGGCGCCATCGGGCTGCACATACCCGACGCGGGGCCGCTGACCCCGGAGGCGGTCTCGGCGTCGCTCGACGAGGCCCGCGTCTTCTTCGCGCGCCACTTCCCGGACGAGCACTACACGGCGTTCTCCTGCGGCTCGTGGCTTCTCGACCCCCAGTTGCGGGAGTACCTGCCCGAGGACTCCAACATCATCCGGTTCCAGCGACGGTTCGAGCTGGAACCCTACGAGGAGCCGGAGGGGCTGGACGCCGACGTCGAGGTGCTGCGGTTCGTGTTCCGTACGCTGACCACGCCGCTCGGCGAACTGCCGCGCCGCACCGTCCTGCAACGCGCGATCGTCGACCACCTGTCGTCCGGCCGGCACTGGCAGTGGCGTCAGGGTCGCTTCCCGGTCTGAGCCTCGTTGACGCTGCCGGGCTGGTCCGGGTGTGCGAGGACCCCGGGTCCCGGGTCCGCCGCACCCGCCGGAGTCCGCTGGCCGGAGTGGCTGATTCTTCCTCAGTCGTGGCGAAGAAAACATGATCTAGGCACGGTCGAAACATCGTGATCTTATGTGCACCGGCGATCCGTAACACCGTTCGAACCCTCGATTAACCGTCGCGGGCTTAGGTGGGGGAGCGCTCCCATGCGGGTCGCGGTCAACAGGGAAGCTCCACACAGGAGCGATGGAAGGGAGTCTCGTGTCGACGAGCACGAGCGGGAACAACCTGCGAAGACTGGCGCTACCGACGCTGGTCATCGCGATGATCACCGGCACAACCGGTGTCGCGGGATCGGCGTCGGCGGCCCCCGCGGCCCGGCCGGCCAGCGGTAGCACCGGCTACTTCACCAACGGATCCGACAGGCGCACCACACTGACCGACGGAGCCGACCGTCGCGCCGACGCCGACGGGACCAACCCGAAGAGCGCCGTGGACGCCAACGGCTCCGGGGTCTACGTCGTCGAGCTGGCCGAGGAGCCGCTGACCACGTACGTCGGCGGGACGTCGGGGCTGGCGCGGACCCGCCCGACGCCGGGCAACCGGCTGGACGTGACGTCGGCACCGTCGCAGGCGTACCGCCGGCACCTCGACGCGCAGCGGTCCGCCGTCACCTCAGCGGCTGGTGTCCAGGTCAAGACGGCCTACACCGCCGCCTTCAACGGGTTCTCGGCGACGCTGACCGCGAAGCAGGCGATCGCGTTGCGGGCCGACAAGCGGGTCCGCGCCGTCACCGCCGCACGGGCACTGGGCACGCGCTCGGCGACGCCGCTCCCGGCCTCCCCGAACGCCACCGCCGCCGGTACGCCGACCTCTTCCGCGGTCGCTCCGTCCACCACGGACGACGCCGCCAAGCCCACCGCCCCCGCCAAGCCGGTCAAGCCCGGCCCCGGCACCGGAGCGGGCATGGTGGTCGGCGTCCTGGACACCGGCATCTGGCCGGAGAGCGCCTCGTTCGCCAAGACGATGCCCGCGCCCAAGACGTGGCACGGCACGTGCCAGACCGGCGTGGCCTTCGTGGCGGAGCACTGCAACGGCAAGATCGTCGGTGCCCGGTACTTCGCCGACACGTGGCTCGCCGGCGGCGGCTCGGTGCCCGAGGGTGAGGTGCTGTCCCCCCGCGACATGTCGGGACACGGTACGCACACCGCGTCCACGGCAGCCGGTCTGCCGGTTCGGGACGTCACGATCGACGGCCGCTCCTTCGGTTCCGTCTCCGGTGTCGCGCCGGACGCCCAGATCGCCGTCTACAAGGTGCTCTGGGCCGGGATGGGCTACGACGCCGACATCATCGCCGGTATCGACGCGGCAGTCTCCGACGGTGTGCAGGTCCTGAACTTCTCCATCGGCAGCGACCTCGGCGACTGGGAGGCCAACACCCCGATCGGCGTCGCCTTCCTCAACGCCACGCTGTCCGGGGTCTTCGTGGCGGCGTCGGCGGGCAACACCGGCATCGTGAGCGGTGCCATCAGCAACGCGGCGCCCTGGGTCACCACGGTGGGCGCGGCGGTGACCAAGCCCAACGAGGCGACGGTCAAGCTCGGTGACGGCACGAAGCTGGTCGGCGGTTCGCTGGACGCGCTGCCCGGCGACGCCTCGCGGCCGATGCTCTTCGGCGACCAGGCCGGCTCGCTGGAGCAGGGCTCGGCGTACTGCGAGCCGGGCAGCCTGGACCCGGCCAAGATCAAGGGCAAGGTGGTCGCCTGCGCGCTGTCGACCCCCTTCAACTCCGCGCTGGAGGTGAAGGAGAAGGGCGGTGCGGCGATGGTCCTGTTCGACCCGAGCGGCAACTACCGCGTCAACTCCATCTACAACTTCCCGGTGGTCTACCTGAACACTGAGAAGCAGGCCGGCGCGCTGTTCAACTACCTGATGCGCCACCCCACCGACGCCAGGGTGTCGCTGCGCACCGGCGGCGACGGCTCCAGCGTCGCGGGCGTACCGAGCGTGGCGGACTTCTCCTCCACCGGCCCGGACCAGGTGACCCTCGGCGTCTTCAAGCCGGACCTGGTCGCACCGGGTACGGACATTGTCGCCGCGGTCTCGCCGGCGGGTAACTTCGGCCGGAACTACGACGCGTACTCCGGCACCTCGATGGCGTCGCCCTATGTGGCCGGCGCGGCGGCGATCCTGCGGGCCACCCACCCGACCTGGTCGCCGGGGACCGTCGCCTCGGCCCTGCGGACCACCGCCACCGACACCCGCGGCACCAGCAACCCGTTGGACCAGGGCAGCGGTTTCATCAACCTGGCCGGGGCCAAGGACCCGGGTCTGGTCATCGAGCCGACCGCCGCCGAGCTGGTCACGTTCAGCGAGACGGCCCAGCCCGACGGCAAGGAACTCAACCTTCCGGCCATCTCGCTGCGCGAGTACGACGGCACCCGCCCGGTGACCCTCACCCGCACGCTCACCAACGTGGGCAACACGCGGGAGACGTACCGGTCGTCGGTGTCCGGCCTGCCCGGTATGGCGGTCACGGTGTCGCCCGCGTCGGTGACGCTCGCGCCCGGTAAGTCCGCGACGGTGACCATCACGTTGCGCCGGGGCAGCGCCCCCTGGGACCGGTACGTCACCGGGTCGATCACCTGGAAGGGCAAGGCCCACAGTGCCCGGATGCCCGTCGCCGCCCGCCCATGGGGAATCACCCCCCGGCCGTACGCCGACGACGGCGAGGAGTTCGGTCGGATGACCAGCGGCTCGTTCGGCTACGCCCAGCCGGGCTTCACCGGGCCGCTCACCGGACGCAGCACCGGCTACACGCCGATGCGCCGGGAGTCGTACTCGATGCCGGCCGGCGTGTACGGCGGCGTGTTCGACCCGAGCGCGTCCGGGGTGAAGAAGGTCGACTTCACGGTGCCGGCCAACACCGCCGGCATCATCGTCGAGGCCAACACCGAGGATCCGAACACCAACCTCGACCTGTACCTGTACAAGGGCGACAAACTCGTCTACAGCAGTGACAGGTACTGGACCAGCGCGGAGCAGGCGTACAAGTTCCTGCCCGAGCCGGGGCGCTACACCGCGTACGTGTTCGCTCAGGTGCCCGGTGGCCCGGTCGTGGACTTCCAGTTGAGCCACGCCATCATCGGCCGTAACGCCACGTACGCGCCGGCCACGCTGACGTTGCCGTCGACGACGGAGCGCGGTCAGAGCCTCACCTTCACGTTGAAGCCCAACCGGCCGCTGCCCGCGGGTGACTTCTGGGCGTACACCGAGTACCGCACCAACGGCACTGTCGTCCCCGGCAACCTCGTCTCCACCCAGCAGAGCGCCTGGGAGGAGTAGCCGTACGAAACAGTGGGGCGGCGCCGTCGTGCGCTGCCCCACTGTTCTTTCTAGCGCTGCCAGGCGTCGATGGCGTGCACGGCGTCGCGCATGGTCCGGTCCAGGATGGTCGGGTTGCCGCTGCTGCCCTCCCAGCCCTGGTCGTCGAACACCGTCACGACCCCGTCGACCCGGGCCACGGCGATCTGGCTGGAGCCGGCACCGCCCGTGCGCTCACCGTTCATGCTCGTCGCGCTCCACGTCCGGGTCACGAGCAACGCGTCGTCCCCGACACCGGTCACCGCCTTGCTCTCGACCGTGACCTTGCTGCCCTGCTGGTCGAAGGAGGGGCACGCCCGCACCGCATCGCCCACGCGCCGCAGGTAGTCGGTGGCGCCGTCACCGTCGAAGGTGAAGATGGTCTGGTGGATCATGCCCTGCGGTGTGTTGCTGTCGGGCTCGCCGGCCTTCTTGTACGTCACCGTCATCGCCGCGCTGGCGGTGACCTGTCGGCCCCCGGTGCCGAATTCGTTGGCGCAGAGCTTCGGCAGGGCTTCGGCGACGGGCGTCGACCGGCGGGGAGACTTCCGCAGCTCGGACGGTAGCTCCACGAAGGCCGATGTCGGGATCGTCGTCGGCGCGCCGGCGCTCCCGGACGGCTGGTCGGCCGGACTCGGCGCGGCCGCCGTCGTCGGCGCGGCCGACGACGCCGCGTCGGACGTGCCGTCGCCGGTCGTGCAGGCGGTGCTCAGCGCGACGGTGCCCAGCAACGGCAGGATCAGTCCGAGCGCCCATGGCGCTCGGGTGGTCGACGGCGGTGCGTATCGGCTCATTTTTCCCTCACCTCGTCCGAAGCAGTTCCCCGCGTCGAGTCCACGGAAACGATCAGTGCCGTCGGGCCAGCGGGTGCCGGACGGCCGTCGCTTACGCGGCAGCCGGATCGACGGCCTCGACGACCGATTTCCGACTAAAGTGGCGAGACGGCCTAATTAGCTCGGGGACCGGGAGCGCGCGATGGGGCAGGGGTACACCGAACGCACCTACCAGGCCCGACGCCTGGACATCAGCGTCGATCGACCGTACGAGGAGTTCCGGCGGCAGTACGAGCAGGCCGTCCCGCCCTACGACGCCGCCGCGTTCGACGCCCTGGTGGCCCGCGACGCCCCCTGGGACGACGTGCTCGCCCTGATGCGCGAGCGTGCGCCTCACGACTTCCTCATCTACTGGAGCAGCGGCGATCTGCGGCCGATGATGAGCCTCGCGGGTGACGCCGGCAACCCTGTCGAGTACCTGATGGGCAACCACACCATCGCCGAGAAGATGTACCAGCACGACCCGACCGCCATGCTGTACGCGCCGTTGCGCACGATGATCGGCGACGGGCCGGGCGGTGGGGCGCGGTTCGTGATCGAGCAGCCCAGTCGTATGTTCGGCTCGTTCGGCGTGGACGCGATCCACGAGGTGGGCGTGCAGCTCGACAGCGAGGTCGCCGCCCTCCTCGCGCACCTCGGCGTGCCCGTACCGGAAGAGCTGTCGAATTAGCGGCGCCGGCTCACTCAGGCGCAGATCTTGGACAGTTTCCGTCAACAGCTAACGGAAACTGTCCAAGATCTCGAAGCTCGACCGCTGATCAGCTCACGGTGACGGTCAGGTTGAGCGAGCGGGTCTCCCCGCCGGTGTAGGTGACCGTCACCCGGGCGGTGAAGGTGCCCTTGCGGGAGTAGCTGTGACTCGTCGACCGCAGCGTCGTACCGTGCGTCACGGCGCTGTTGTCGCCGAAGTCCCACGCGTAGTCGGTGATGCTCTGGCCCGACGGCGCTGTCGCCGTGGCCGTCAGGCTGGTCGTCAGTGGCGCGACGCCGCCGGTCGGGTTGGCGGCGATCGACAGGGTCCCGCCCGGCTCCTGCTTGACGCCGGCGCCGTTGAACCGCATCCAGTCCAGCGACATCAGGTCTGGCGTGCCGCCGACCTGGGCGGCGTTGACGAACTTCGCGTACAGGGTGGTGGTGCCGGTCGGCTTGTTGCTCAGGGTGACGGTGGGGGACACCAGGTTGTCCCACCCTCCGGTCGAGCCGATGGCGGCGGTGCCGATCAGGGTGCCGGTGGGCGAGCCGGTGCGCAGCTCGATGGTGCCGCCGAGGCCACCGTTGGTCACGCCGAGCGTCACCGAGCCGATGTTGCGCAGGTCCACCGGCCCGTACGCCGCCCAGTCGTTGTGGTCGACGTCGCCGAGCCGCTTGCCGGCGCGGGCGGTGGTCCGGTCGTTGACGATGAGGCCGGACTGGGCGCTGAAGTGCTCCGACTCCTTGCTCTTGGGCTGCAACTGGACCCGGGTCGAGCCGGTCAGCGCCGGTACGCCGCCGGCCGCCCCACCGTCGGTGTACTGCGCGGTGATCAGGGTGTAGAGGTTCTGCCCCGGCCCGTGCCCGTCGCCGGCGTCCGCCTCGGTGGCGAGCAGCCCCGAGCAGCCGGTGTAGACGTCCAGCGGGTGGGCGTGCGTGTCGTGGCCGAGCTGCGTCTGCACGGTCACCTTGGCGCAGTCGATGGTGGTGTCCTCCGGGTCGGTGACCGTCACCGTGTACGGGATCTTGTCGCCGAAGTCGAAGAACCCGCCGTTGGGCACGGTGATGGTGACCGTCGGCCTGGTGTTGCCGACGACGACGTCGGTCACGGCGGTGGCGGTCAGCCCGTTGCCGCTGTTGCGCACGGTCAGTCGGGCGGTGTGTGTCCCGGCGGTCGGGTAGGTGAAGCTCGGGTTGGCGGCGGTGGAGTCGGTGGTGCCGTCGTTGGTGAAGTCCCAGGCGTAGCTGAGCGCCGTGCCGTCACCGGCCGTCGTGCCGGTCGAGGAGAAGGTGACCGTGAGCGGTGCGCGCCCGCTGTCCGGGGTGGCGGCGATCTTCGCGGTCGGTGGTCGGCCGTTTGCCACGTAGTCGATCCGGTAGATGCCGGCGCCGGCGTTGCTGCCGCCGCGACCGCTGCCGGTGCCCTCGCCGAAGTCGATGACGTAGAGCGAACCGTCCGGGCCGAACTCCGCCTCGAAGGGCTGGATCCAGCTCATGTTCTCGAAGATCCCGTTGATCGACTGGAGGTCGCCGACGGCGGTGGGACCGAAGTGCGAGTTGGTGAAGGTCTGGGCCGTCCGGTGGATCGAGAGCGTCTTGAACCACTTGCGGGTGAACTCGTACGTGATCCACTTGCCGTCGAAGTACTCGGGGAACTTGCTGGTACGGGTGTTCGCCGGGTCGTAGTCGTAGACCGGGCCGCTCATCGGGCCGCCCCCGCCGGTGCCCACCTCGGGGAACTGGGTCGAGGCGGAGTAGGCGTACCAGACCAGTGCCGGCTTCGCCGCCGGCAGCGTGGTGAGGCCGGTGTTGTTGGGGGAGTTGTTCGTCGGTGCCGCGCAGTTGAACTTCGCCCCGGAGGTGCTGGTGGCGAAGTTGTAGTCGTTGAACGGGATGTTGTTGCCCACGCAGTACGGCCAGCCGTAGTTGCCGGGGGCGGTGATGCGGTTGAACTCGACAGTCCCCTCCGGGCCACGGTTCGCGTCCGCGGCGCGGGCGTCCGGGCCGTAGTCGCCGACGAGCACCGCGTTCGTTCCCGGCTCGATGGTGATCCGGAACGGGTTGCGCATGCCCATCGCGTAGATCTCCGGCCGGGTCTTCGCCGTACCGGCCGCGAAGAGGTTGCCGCTCGGCACGGTGTACGTACCGTCGGCCTGCGGGGTGATCCGCAGGATCTTGCCGCGCAGGTCGTTGGTGTTGCCGGCGGTGCCCTGGGCGTCCCAGGCGGCCCGGCCGGACTGCTCGTCGATGGGGGTGTACCCGCTGGACGCGAACGGGTCGGTGTTGTCGCCGATCGCGGCGTAGAGGCGACCGGCCGCGTCCATGGCCAGCGACCCGCCCATGTGCGAGTTGGCCCGACCCACGCCCCGGTACGTCGGGACGGTCAGTAGCCGCTTCTCCGAGGAGAGCGCGACGCTGTTGTTCGCCACCGTGAACCGGGACAGGTTGAGCTGTTTGAGGGTCTTGTCGGACCAGAGCAGGTAGACCCAGCCGTTGCTGGCGAAGTTGCGATCCAGGGTCATCCCGAGCAGTCCGTCGGACTGGTCGGTCATCGCCGAGGTGTAGGCGAAGTCGAGCAACGTGGTGACCTGGAGCGTGTTCGAGTCGACCACCTTGAGCGCGCCGGTCCGCTGGATGTAGTAGACCCTGCGGTCGGGGGCGACGGCCAGCTCGAAGGGGTCGGCCAGGTTCTCGGTGACCAGACCCACCCGCTCGAAGGTGCCGGTCCCGGTCGCCGAGCAGTCGCCGGCGACCGCGCCGGCGGCCCACTCGATGCCGTAGCGCAGATGCTCCAGGAACGCCGGCTCGCTGAACCGGGAGCTGGCGTGCCCGCCGGCGGTGAACCAGGACCGGCCGCCGTCGTAGCGCTGACACCAGGAGTACGCGTGGTCGACGCCCTCGTCCAGGCCGTTGATCCCGTCACGCACCTTGATCTGGGCGAGGGTGTGCACGTTGCCGGTGGGGTTGGTCCGCCAGTTGTACCACTCCTCGCTCTGCTCCCACAGCTCCGGCAGGTTGCGGGTGGAGGGGTGGGCGCGGTCGAGGACCTTGACCCGACCCGGGTACGTCCCGCCGGTGGCCGAGAAGTCGGGGTGGTAGTCGAAGATGGTGCCGACGAGGCCCTCGTACCAGGGCCAGTCCCGTTCACTCGCCGAGGCGGCGTGCAGCCCGGCCCAGCCGCCGCCGTTGCGGATGAACGTCTGCAGCGCCGCGCGCTGGCTGGCGTTGAGCAGGTCACCCGAGGCGGGGGTGGAGTTGGTGTTGTTGAAGACCAGGGCGTCGAAGGTGGCGAGGTTGGCGTCGGTGAAGGCGGCCGCGTCGGTGGTGGCGACGACCTCGAAGTTGTGCGCGGTCCCGAGCTGCTGGATCGCGGCGACGCCGGCCGGGATCGAGTCGTGGTAGAAGTTGGTGATCTTCGAGAAGACCAGCACCCGGAAGCGTGGGGCAGCCTCGGCGGGCAGGGCGGTGGTGGTGCTCAGGACGGTGGCGACGGTGAGCAGGGCGAGGCAGATCGCGCGCAGGTGTTTGGGCATGGGGGCGCTCCCTGTCGGACGGTGAGGGTCGGAAAGCGCTTTCTCGCTGCCCGCATCACGGTACTGACAGCTAGTTACGAGCGTCAATAGAGCAGAGGTAAGCGGTTTCCTGCTGCCGCCGGATCGCCGGCTGCCGGTGGGACGGCGCTCGATCCGGAGGTGGTACGCCAGTTGCTGGCGGCGCCGTCGGTGGACGCGGGCGTAGCCCGGCTCAGCGAGCGGGAACGTAGCCGGGGGCGCACCTCGCTGTTCCCGAAGGACGAGGGCCATGTCCTTCCGCTGCGGGACTCGGTGCGCGACAAGGAGGGCATCGCCCTCGACGACGTCGTGCACATCCGCCTCGCCGTCCGGCCGCGGTAGCGCGGCTCGCCCGCACGCCCTGGTCGGACGCCGAGCCGCAGCGTCCGACCAGGGGCGGCCGCTAGAGGTACGGGCGCGTGATCAGTTCGATCGCGTGTCCCGCCGGGTCCTTGAAATAGAACCCTCGGCCACCGTGTTCGGTGTTTGTCTCTCCCGGCCGCTTCATGTGCGGGTCGGCCCAGTACGTGATGCCTCGTTCCTGGATGTACGCCAGGCCACGCGCGAACAGCTCGTCGTCGACGAGGAACGCGTAATGCTGCATCTGGATGTCCACCGGCGGCTCGGCGAACTGGAGCAGCACACCCTCGTCCAGCAGGACGTTGACGAACGGCCCCCACGAGGGCGCCTCCGGGAGTCCGAACAGTTCCCGGTAGAAGGCCGCCGACGCGTGCTTGTCCGTCGCGGCGATGATGGTGTGGTTGAACGTGACTGTCACGCGTACCCGTCTTTCGGTCGATCCGAAGACCCGACCGGAAGCACACGGCGTCCAGCAGCCGTACTGATTGACAGACCCCGAAGGCAGCAATGCCCCGGACCCATGCGGGAGACGCGTACGCGTCGATCTCGGCATGGCGGCTGAAGTAGCCAGAACCTCCGGGGGTAGGCCCATCTGGGGCGCACGAGCAGGCTAACACGACGTCCTGTCACGGGTCCTCGACTGTTCGCCGAGGCGAGTGGCACTTCGGCTATGCGCTCGGCGGGCGGGCGACCACGGACGTCTGGATCCTGCCCGGGGTCGAACACGGTGTCAGCGTGCGATTTCCCGACCCCTCGGCCGGTGCTGGGATCTGGCGCTCGACGTGGGTGGGCCCGACCCGGCGGTGGACGCACACCTTCCTGGCGTCGCGCGTCGCTGACGAGATCGTGCTGAACGGCGGCGACCTGCGGTGGACCTTCTCCGATATCGGCTCGGACGAGTTCCGCTGGCGCAACGAGGCACGGCAGCCCGATGGCGTGTGGCGGCTCCAGCAGACGTGCCAGGTGTGGAGGCGGTCCTGAATGCGCCGACGGTGAACGGCGGGGATGCGCGCCTGCCGGAGACGTGGTGCGTCCCGGTGATCCGTGCCGACGTCAACTCGCTCGACAGGCCCGGACGGCGTCTTCCGGGGTTTCTGAGCAGGCGGCGGAACGCTCGGTCGCGGCGCGGAGCCTACGGCCGAGCGGGTGGCAGGAGCAGCGCCTCCGCGCCGACCGGGCGGAACCCGGCCGCCTGGAAGGCGCGCACACTGCGGGCGTTGCCGGCGGCCTGCTGAGCCCAGACCGGTTGCCCGTCGGGTACGAGATGCCGGGCGGCCGTCGCCAGCGCCCGTCCCAGGCCCCGGTGACGGCACCCCTCGTCGACCTCGATCGCCGTCTCCCAGCGACCCGCCACCCCTCGACCCAGGACGACCACCCCACCGTCGGCAGCCCAGACCCGGACGTCGTCGCGACGCCGACGCGACCGGCCCACGCGGCCGTGCCCGCTGTTCGTCACTTCGCGCAGCGTCACCGGGGGCGCGCCGGAAAGAGGGCCCGCGACCGTCAGGAGGTCGATGGTGTCGGTGGAGCGCCCGGTGCGGTCGAGCAACGCGGCGAGGAAGCGCGGGTTCATCGTGGCCGCCAGGCCGTCGCAGTCGAGAGTCGCCAGGGTACGACGTACCCACTGGGGGTCTTCGTCGGTGAACACCACGGAGTGCGCGGTGAACGCGATGACTCCGGCGTCGCGGTGGCACGGCTGCGGTACGACCGTGGTCCCGCCGTCCGCCGGCGGGAACTGCCCGTTCGCTGCGGCTTGCAGGATCTCGGCCAACGTGGTGTCGGCGATCGTCGTCTCCTCGGGAGGGGGCGGAACGCGCTCGACGGCCGGCGCGTGCAGCGCCGGCCGCCGAGGACGAGTCGATGTCAGCTGCCGGTGCAGGTGGCGGCGGCTCCGCTGCCGTTTCCGGTGCCCTGGAATCCGAAACTGGTGCTCTGACCCGCGGCCAACCGTCCGTTATAGCTCTGGTTCGTGACGGTGATCGTCCCGCTGCTGCCGGTCGCGACGCCGTTCCACAGCGAGGTGACCGAGGCGCCACTCGGCAGGTTGAGGGTGACCCGCCAACCGCTGAGTGCGGTGCTCCCGGCGCTCACGGTGACGTTGGCGACGAATCCGCCGTTCCACTGGTCCTGCACGGCGTAGGTGGCGGTGCAGGCGTCGCCGGTCGGCGGGGGCGTGGTGGGCGGAGGCGTGGTCGGCGGTGGCGTGGTCGGCGGTGGGGTGGTCGGCGGCGTGCCGCCGTCGAGCGTCAGGTTCTTCTGCTGGACGGTCCACTGCGTACGGCAGAGACCGCAGTTGGTTCCGACGAAGTTGGCGCCGGCGGTGGTGTCGCCCTTGAGGCGCCACTTGAGGTAGAGCACCGCGACGCGGCCGAACTCACCGCCGTTGGCCTGGTCGTAGGTGCCGCCGTGCCCCACGTTGAGGTTGCCCATGAAGGCGGGCAGCCCGGACGGCAGCTTGCCCCAGTCGTCGATGGCGTTCGGGTAGGCGATGTCGCTCGGGCCACCGATGATGTAGGCGATCGGCTTGGTCAGTCTCCTGAGTTGGTAGTCGTCGGCGTCGTTGAGCAGGCCACTGCTGAAGATGCCGGTCGTGGTGACGCGTGGGTCGTTGGAGACGGCGTACGCCTCCAGTCCGCCGCAGGAGAAGCCCGCGACCGCGACCTTTGTCGTGTCGATCTTGTTGAAGTACTTGCTGCCCTGGCGGGAGTTCTCCGCGATGGCCCAGTCGATCGACTGGGTGAGCATCTGGGAGTTGGTGGAGCCAGACCCGTTCGGGGCGCCGTTGGCGATGGCGAGGAAGCCGTGCGAGGCGATCTCGCGCAGGAAGTTGCCCTGGGAGAGGCCGTTGGCCGAGCATCCGCCATTGCCCCAGACAAAGATGGGCAGGCGTTCGGACGGGAGCGTCTGGGGCCGGAAGATGGTGTGGTTGGCCAGACTCGCCGAGGTCTCGTAGTCGGCGGGATAGGGGCCGGAACCGCCGACGGCGGCACCTGCCGGTGTCGCGCCGAGCGCGATGATCACCGAGGCGACCGGGACGACGGCGGCGGCCAAGCCCGCGTAGATCTTCGCTCTTCTTCTCATGCACCCCTCCAACGGATGTCACGTGGGGCTCCCTGCGGCGGCGGTGGCGGCTGTTCGTTCGCGCAGCGACCGGTGGTCGGCGCAGGCCACGGGCCAGGTCGATGTGTACGCGTCGACCACCCGGCGGGGTCCCCACAGGCGATCCGATTGGGAGCGGTGTGCAGTTACTATCACTGCCGTAACGAAAAGTGTCAATGTCCCGTCTGTCCTGCGGCCGCCCACCGACGCTGTCAGCCCGCGCGCCGACCGGCGGTCGTTGCCGGCGCCGAGAGGTCGTCCGACGCCTCGAAGTGGGTGATCCAGGCGGCGGCGTCCGGCCAGTGCGGCGTCGCCACCTCGACCAGTCGGGCCTGCGCGAGCGCGCCGAGCGCGGTGTGGATCTCCAGGAAGGTCTCCCTGGCCTTCCGGCGGGGCCACGGCGTCGGCAGCAGATGATCGGGCAGGTCCGGGTCGATGTCGGCGAACCTCCGCCAGGAGTCCATGGCCGAGGTCCGGGCCACCAGAGCCCGTGCCGCGCCGACCGCGTTGTCGCGCACTGCGATCCGCAGCGGCGCGTACCGCTGGATGAAGGTCGCGTACGCGGACGCGAGCGCGGCCAGGTCGTACGCGGCAGCCGGTCCGTGCGGTCCGGACTCCTCGTCGAACCGGACGTGCATGACCGACCACCGGGCGCCCTCGACGTGGCTCAGCAGTTCCCTCAGCACGCCCCTGGCGGGTGCGGCGTCGGACCCCGGCCGGATCCACACGCTGTCGTACAGGCCCGCGAAGCGCAGCGCGCCCAGCGCCCTGCGCACGGCGTGCCGCGACGCCTGACCGGAGCTCGGGATCGAGAAGGAGGCCAGCACCCAGTCGCCGGTCCAATGCGGCGGCTGTGCGCCGAACGTCAGGAACTGCCGCATCCGCGCGCGGTGCCGGGCGATCGCCTCGGGCGTCAGGTGGTAGACCGGTGGTCTCCGGCCCGCCCTCGTCGCGATGAGGCCCCGCTTGACCAGGCGGGACAGGGCGGCACGAGCGCTGGACTCGCTGACGCCGAACTCGCGCAGGATCGCGATGACCGCCGCGGACGGCAGGTCGGCGTCCGTCGAGTCGAGATACTCGCCGAGCACTGTCGCCAGAAGGTGCTGCGGGCTGGACCCGGCCTGGGCGCGAGGGGCTCGCACGTCGTCACCGTTCACACCACCAGACTGCCCCACCGGATGACACACGGACCTCAGCCCAGCGTGGCCGCCCTGCGCAGCAGCACGGCCCGTTCGCGCTGGTTCGCACAGAGCCGGGCTGCCAGTTCCAGCTCGACGCGGGCTTCCGCCGAACGGCCGAGCCGGGCCAGCAACTCACCGCGCACGGTCGGAACCCCACGGAGGGCGCCGCCGCGTGCGTGGCGGCGATCGCGGCCTGTAGAGCGTAGGGACCGGAATTCCAAGGTGACGCCCTGTTCAGCGCGGCCAGCCCCCGACGGATCGCCGAGCTGTCCCACAGTCGCCGGTCCTGATCCTCGAGCAGGACCGGCGTACCGTCCGGGTCGGTCCGGGCCGGAAAACGCGCGGCTGTCAGCTCGCAGAGCGCGAGCAGACCGTGCACCTCGGCCTCGTCGGGTTGCAGAGCGGCCAGCGTACGGATCAGCTGGATCGCCTCGTACGCCACGTCCGGGCGCAGCAGGTGGTCGCCCGAGGTGGCCGTCGACCCCTCGGTGAGGATCGCGTACAGGACGTGGAGCACCGGGTGGCAGCTGACGAACATCAGGGCCAGGAGGTCGTCGTCGATCCGGTCGGGGTCGACGTCCTCGGCCAGTCCGAGATCGCCGGTGAACCGGGTCAGGGCGGCGCGTCGACCGGACGGTCGCCCCGCCCGGGCGACAGCGCCCAGGACGGGCGCCACGTCGCCGCGGGCGACGGCGCCAGGCCCGCGCAGTGGTCGATCACCGCGCGTAGCGCCGGGTGCGGGTTCGCGCGGCGCAGGATGAGCGAGAGGGGGTACGCGAGCGTCGGGCCCGCGATCGGGATGCGGCGCAGGTCGTGGCCGGGCGGCCAGAGATACCGGTCGCGCGCGCCGACGAGGGTCGCCACGTCGGCGGATGCCGCGAGGATGTCGATCAGCACCTCGTTGCCGAAGTTCGGGCCGGCGGCGTCGATCCGCAGGTCGAAGGTGGTGGTGAGCTGGTCGTAGAAGTCCGCCCACTCGCTTCCGGGCGCGATGCCCGGCACCCAGATCCGGTGCCCCCGCAGTCGGGCCGGTGTCAGCGTGCGCGCGGCGGCGAGCGGGTGCCGTGGGCCGACGAGCAGTTCCAGCGGCGAGTCGAACGCGTGGACCATCCGTACGTCGCGCGGCAGCGTCGCCGGGTCGGTGACCGACCGGAACGAGGCGTCGACGTCGCCCGCCTGGACGGCGGCGACCGCCTCGCGCGGGTCGGTGACCCGCAGGGTCACCACGTCGAGATCGATCTCCGGATGTGACCGCCAGTAGTCGTGCAGGACGACCGCCTGCGCGGAGCGCAGGCCGAGCACGTCGATCCGCAGGGCCCGCGAGCCCGGCCTGATCGCGGCGACCGCACGGTCCACCCCGGCGACGATGCCCCGGGCGTGCGGGAGGAACGCCTGGCCGTCGAGTGTCAGCTCGACCCCTCGGGGGGTACGCGTGAACAACCGCACGTCGAGGGCGCGTTCGAGGGCCGCGATCCGCTTCGACACGGCCTGCTGCGTCACCCCCAGCTCGTCGGCCGCGTGCTGCAACTGCCCGAACTCGGCCGCCCGCACGAACGACCGCACCGCCTCGGTATCCACCGGCTCATCATCCACCCGCACAACCGACGGTTGTGACGCGCCCGACGGTCAGTTGTTTGCGCTCACGTCGGTGCCGTTGGTGTGCTGCCCGGACCCGAACATCGGTTGTCACGAGGGGGGCGGATGGGCGCGCGGTTGGGGCCCGGTTTCGGTTGGCTGTGGTCGGCCTACGCCGTCAGTACGTACGGCACGTGGATCGCCTTCGGCGCGTTCCCGCTGATCGCGGTTCGCGTCCTGCACGCACCGGCGTTCGCCGTGTCGATCCTGGCGGCGGCCGGACCGGCCGTCGCGGCGGTCGTGGCGTTCTCGCTCGGACCGTGGGTCGAGAGCCGGGCGAAGCGTCCGGTGCTGGTCGCCATGGACCTGCTCCGGTTCGTGGCCATGGCGAGTGTCCCGCTCGCGTACGCCTTCGGTCTGCTGTCCTACGGCCAGTTGCTGGTGGTCTCGGTCCTCTCCGGGACCGCGAGCATCGCCTTCGCCACCGCGTCCGGCGCGTACCTCAAGTACCTCGTCCAGGGCGATCACCTGCTGGTGGCGAACGGGCGGTTCGAGGCCACGAACTGGGCGGCGACCGCGGTGGGCCCACCCCTCGGTGGCGCGCTCGTCGGGCTGCTCGGTCCGGTCGTCACCGTCGCGGCCGACGCCCTCAGCTACCTGCTGTCGGCGCTCGCGGTCCGGCGCATCCGCGGTGGCGACGTCGCGTCACCCCGGGCACGTGCCGGCCGTCCGCGCGGCGCCGATCTCCTGGTCGGCTGGCGGTTCATCCTGCGCGACCGGGCCCTGCGAGGGCTGTTCCTGAACTCGATACTGGTCGGCGGCCTGATCATGGCCACCGCGCCACTGCTGGCCGTGCTCCTGCTGGGCGAGTACCAGCTTCCGGCGTGGCAGTACGGTCTCGCGTTCGGCCTCCCGGCGTTCGGCGGTCTGGTGGGTGCCCGCCTGTCCGCGCGCCTCGTGGCCCGCCACGGTCGACACCGGGTCATGATCGTCTCCGGGTGGTTGCGCTCGGTCTTCCCCCTCGGTCTGTCGTTCGTCCAGCCGGGCATCCCCGGACTCGTCACCGTGATCGTCGTCGAGGGACTGCTGATCACCTGCATGGGCGTCTTCAACCCGATCTACGCGACCGAGCGACTGCACCGCACCCCGCTCGGCCACGCCGCACGCGTCCTCAGTACGTGGAGTGCCGTCAGCAGACTCGTCCAGGCGGTCCTGGTGGTGGTCTGGGGCGTCCTCGCGACCCTCACCAGTCCGCTTGCCGCGATCACCATCTCCGGCGTTCTCCTGCTCGCCACCCCGCTCCTGTTGCCCGGGCGGACACCGTCGGTGGCCACCGAGCCCACCTCGTCCGAGCGGGGTGTCCGGGTCGGATGACGCATCCAGGGACCGCTGCCTTTATATTTTAGTTCGTCGATGTTAACGTTAACTTAACTCGGCTGTCTGCCGGTCGGCATGACCGTCGGCGGGGCCTCGTGAGATCGGAGAACGCTTATGACCACACCCCGCAGGGTCCTTCGCGTGCGCCCGATGGCCGTGGTGACGGTGTGTGCTCTCGTCGCCACGGTCTCGCTGGCCTCCCCGGCGTCGGCATCAGCGACCATCACGGTGGCCGCCGACGGCAGCGGCACCTTCACGACCGTCCAGGCGGCGATCGACAGCGTCGCGGCGAACAACGGCGTGCCGGTCACCATCACCATCAAACCCGGCACCTACCGGGGTGTGGTCACCATTCCCGCCAACAAGCCCTACCTCACCCTGGTCGGCACCGGCAGCTCCGCCGCCCAGGTGGTGATCGTCGAGGGGCACGCATCCGGCCAGACCAAGCCCGGCGGCGGTACGTACGGCACGTCCGGCAGCGCCTCGGTGTTCGTCAACGCCAACGACACCACGATCCGAAATCTGACCATGTCGAACGACTTCAACGAGGCCGCCAACACCCTCGACGCCGAGCAGGCCGTCGCTGTCAACACCTCCGGCGACCGGGTGCAGTTCGACAACGTCCGCATCCTCGGCAACCAGGACACCCTGCTGGTCAACGCGCCCAGTGTCAGCTCGGTCCGGCGTCTCTACGTCCGCAACTCCTACGTGGAGGGGGACGTCGACTTCATCTTCGGGCGGGGCACCATGGTCTTCCAGAACGGCACCGTGCACTCGCTCACCCGGGGCTCGTCGTCGAACAACGGCTACCTCACCGCCGCGGCCACCGACATCAACAACAAGTTCGGCTTCCTGTTCTGGGGCACCACACTGACCAGCAACGCTCCGGCCAGGACGGTCTACCTCGGCCGGCCCTGGCACCCCAGCGGCGACGTCAACGCCCGCGGTCAGGTCCTCTACCGGGGCGTCGCGATGGGCGCACACATCCGCACCGACCCCTGGACCGACATGTCCGGCTTCTCGTGGAGGACCGCCCGGTTCGCCGAGTACAGCAGCACCGGGCCGGGTGCCGTCATCAACGCCGACCGGCCCCAGATGAGCGCCTCCACCGCCACCCAGTACACACCCACCGCGTACCTGGCGGGCAGCGACGGCTGGAACCCCATCCGATGAGGCGGATTCGTTCCCCGCGTACCGCGGCCCTCATCGCAGTCGTC
The DNA here is from genome assembly GCF_043197485.1 of Micromonospora sp. NPDC049102. Lineage (NCBI taxonomy): Bacteria > Bacillati > Actinomycetota > Actinomycetes > Micromonosporales > Micromonosporaceae > Micromonospora > Micromonospora sp. NPDC049102. The sequence goes on from NZ_JBICTE010000020.1 coordinate 93,545, forward strand.
GCCGGAGTGCTCGCCGCGGGTCTGCCGGTCCTCAGCGCCGAGGCCGCGGTCGGTGACGGCACGCCGACCGACTCGAACATCAGCTTCGTCGGCCGGTGGAACACGACGAACGCCTCGGCCTACGTGCCCTACTGGGCCGGCGCGTACCTGCGGGTCGGGTTCACCGGCAGAACGGTGAAGCTCCGGCAGCGCAACACCATCCAGCTCTGGGCCAGCATCGACGGTAGGGCGTTCACGTCCTTCACCGGCTCCGGCACGGTCAACCTGACGCCGACCGCGCTGGCGGCCGGCAACCACACGTTGATCGTCAGTTACCGGCAGGTGGCCGGCTCCTACACCGGTGACGCGGTCTTCCAGGGGCTGATCCTGGACTCGGGCGCGGGCACGTTCAAGCCGCCAGCCCGCCCCAAGCTGGTCGAGTTCATCGGTGACTCGATCACCGCCGGTGCCACGAGCAGTCAGCTCGCCGTGACGGACTACGGCTTCAAGGTCGGTGAGCGGCTCGGCTACGACCACACCCAGATCGCGATCGGTGGCATGTGTCTGGCCGAGACGACCGATGGGTGCTGGGCGCAGGCGACACGCTACTGGATGTCGTCCGGTGGCCAGGTCGGCACCGATCCGTGGGACTTCTCCCGCTATGCGGCCGACGGTGTGGTGATCAACCTGGGGACCAACGACAAGAGCCATGGTGTGAGCGCTGCGGCCTTCCAGGCGACGTACACCACCTTCCTGACGAGGATCCGGGCCAAGTTCCCGAACGCCAAGCTCTTCGCCCTGCGGACGTTCATCGGTCGCTATGCGACCGAGACGGAGGCGGCGGTGCGGGCGCGCAACGCCGCGGGTGACGCCAACGTGTTCTACGTGGACACCACCGGCTGGCTGCCGTCCGGGGGCCTGAGCGACTCGGTGCACCCGAACGACGCGGGTCATCAGGCCATCACCGACAGGCTGGCCCCGATCCTCAGCGCACGACTCACCACGACCCCGGAACCGACGACGCCGGCCCCCACGACGCCTGCGCCGACGACGCCTGCGCCGAGCACACCCGCGCCGACCGCTCCTGGGGCCGGCGCCTGCACGGTCACCTACCTCAAGACCGGTGACTGGGGTACGGGTGCGCAGTTCGACGTGACGCTCGGCAACACCTCCACCGTCGGGGTCAACGGGTGGACCCTGACCTGGTCCCTGCCGGGCAGTCAGAGGATCACGCAGTCCTGGAATGCCACCGTTACCCAGTCGGGCGCTGCGGCCACCGCGGTGAACGCCGCCTGGAACGCGGTGATCCCGGCCGCCGGTTCGACCAGCTTCGGAATCATCACCGACAGCCCGCTCGGCGGAGCGACCGGCTTCGCCCTCAACGGTTCCCCGTGCGCCGCCGTCGCGTGAAGGCGAGCGTCTCCGATCGAGGCAGGAGTAACCCGATGACGGTTCGCCGATCGCGTCTCGTGGTCCTGGCGGCAACGGTCCTGACCGTCGTGGCCGGCGGGCTCGGCATCGCCACCGCCCAGGCCGCCACCCCGGCCTGCGCTGTCGACTACCGGATCACCAGCCAGTGGGCCGGCGGGTTCGGGGCGGATGTCGTCGTCACCAACCTCGGCGACGCGGTGACCGGTTGGAGCGTCGCGTGGAGTCTTGCCCCTGGGCAGGGCGTGCAGCAGGCGTGGAACGCCACCGTCACGGTCACCGGTTCGGCGGTGGCGGCCACCAATGTGAGCTACAACGGCGCCGTCGGCTCTGGCGCATCGGTCAACTTCGGCTTCACCGGCTCGTGGAGCGGCAGCAACCCGGTGCCGTCGTCGTTCTCGTTCAACGGCACCACCTGTGCCGGCTCGCCGCCAGCAACGCCCACCGCGCCGACGCCGACTGCCCCCACGCCGACGCCCACTGCGCCGACGCCGGAGCCGACACCCTGCACCGGCCCGAGCACACCGTCGGCCAGCCCTTCCCCGTCACCGACACCAACGCCGATCAGGGTGTGGATGGCCGGCGACTCCACTATGATGAACGCCAGTTCCTGCCCGATCGGCTGGGGTAGCCAGTTCGCGCCCTACTTCACGTCGGCGGTCACCGTGCAGAACAGTGCCGTCGGCGGTCGCAGCATCCAGACGTGGCTGTACGAGGGCAACGTGACCTCCACCAAGAACTCCGCCGGCGAGTGCACGCTCAGCTCGACTGCCTACAGTGCGCGGTGGGCGGCGATGCTGGACACCGGCAGCGGCTTCAAGACCGGTGACTATCTGATCATCCAGTTCGGCATCAACGACGGTGACTCGGCCTGCCCGCGACACGTCGGGACCAATCGCTTCAAGGAACTGCTCGGCGTGATGGCGGCGGCCGCCAAGGCCAGAGGGGTGAAGCCGATCTTCGTCACCCCGGTCGCGGCGATCACCTGCAGCGGCGGCACCGCCGTCGGCAACCGCGGTTTCGTCGCCGAGACGACGGCTGCGGCCGCCGCCAACGGCGTACCGGTCATCGACCTGCACGCGAAGAGCGTGGCGCTCTACAACTCGCTCAGACTGTGCCCGAACAACGGTGACTACTCGACGGGCGCGGTCGGCGCGTTCTTCTGCAACGACCACACCCACTTCGAGGCCGCCGGCGCCAGACAGATCGCCGGCCTGATCGTCACCGCCCTCCGGGCGCAGAACATCCCGCTCGCCGCCTACCTGAGGTGACAGCCGCCAGCTCACGCCTTGTCGCGGTCGTCCGCCTCGCGGTCGCCGGTGCTGCGGTCGTCCGCCTCACGGCGCTCCTCCTGGAGCTTCACGAGGGCCTTGACGATCTCGGCGATGTCGGCCTCGTCGGCGCCCTCGACCCGGACCGTCCTGCCGTCCATCGTCACCTCGACGGTGCTCTGCGCCGGTCGACCACGACGAGCCCGCAGCAGGGCCGCGACGGTGTTGGCGACCGCACCGGTAGCGGTCAACCCGCCGACTGCGATCAGCAGCGCCTCGAACACCGTCACCACCTCTCCGAGAGCACCACGTTGGCCACGCTGGTGACGATCGCGAAGAGCAGCACCCACATGGAGACGTGGGTGATGCGGTTGCGGCGGTCCTCGGCCGTCTCGGCGGCGGCCGCCAGCTGCGGACCCGGCGACTCCGGTGGTGTCCCGAGATCCTCCGGTGCTCGTGCGCCGATCGTCGCCGGTGCGCCGCCCACGACCGTCACGCCACCGATCGCATCGGGCACCTCGGGGGCGTTCGCGCCGACGGACTTCGGTAGCCCCGTGGCGCTCGGTGAAGCGGCGAACGCGGTGGCCGGACCGGACATCTCGTCCACGGTCTTTGCCGCCCCGTAACCGACGGCCGCCAGCGTGATGATGATGAGCGCCGAGGCGATGGCGAGGCCGTGGGCGATGTCGGCGTGCCCGTCGATCCTGCGGTCGAACACGAGATCGCCCACGGCCGCCGTGGACAGGCCCACGGCCAGGAAGAACAACTCGCCGTCACCGAAGACGTCGATGGCCTCGGACGTGTTGCCCTGGAGCCACAGGACGCCGGTCTGGCACACGATCGGCAGGACGCCGAGGAGCAGGCCGAAGAAGAGCCATTTGCAGAGTTTGCGGACCATCCGCTGACCTGCGGTCATTCCCGTGTGGATGGAGACCTGCGTTGGCGTCATGGACCCTCCCGGCCGCCGGGCTGTCCCGACACCCTACTGGGTGGCCTGGATGAGTGAGTCCCCACTCAAGACAGGGGGGTCTCTCAGACCAGCGGCGCCTGCGCGGATCGGCCGCCGTCGCCGGCTGCGCGGGCGCCCTCGGGAGCGGTGATCGGTGCGGCGATGATCCGGCTCGGCAGCACCGGCGCGTCCCGGCCGGTGCCCCGGCGCGCGCCGTCGTCGGTCGACTGTTCGTGGTAGTCCTGCTCCACGTTCACCGACCAGACGTCGTGCGTGCTGCCGGTGACGATGTTCTCGACGGTCAGCATCGCGGTGAGCATGGAATGGTCCTGGTTGTTGTAGCGGTGCATGCCGTTGCGGCCCACCGGGTGCACGTTCGGCACGGCCTCGGCCAGCCAGGCCCGGAGCACGTCCACGTTGTGCTGGTAGCGCTCGTCGTACACCGGGTAGGCCTTGGGCATGCGCACGACGTGCCCGGCCTCGACCACATCCGGGCGGACCAGGCCCAACCGCTCCAGCTCCGCGGTGGCCAGGGCCACGAGATCGACATCGGGGGTACGCCACATCTCGTCGTCCTCGAAGACGAAGTACTCCAGGCCCAGGCAGGTGCGACCGTCCTTGACGAGGTACGGCGACCAGGAGCCGAAGTTCTGGATCCGGCCCACCTTCACCGCCGGGTCGTGCACGTAGATCCAGTTGTCGGGGAACGAGAACTCGGCCGGCACCACCAGGGCGACGGTCAGGAAGTCGCGGTAGCGCAGGTCGGCGGCGCAGGCCAGCACCTCCGGAGGCGCGGGCGGGCGGAGTGCGGCGACCAGCTCCGAGATCGGCATCGACGAGATCACGTCGTCGGCCGGCTCGGTACGCTGCCCGCCCGCGCCGTTGAGCGTCACGCTGATCGCCCGACGTCGTTTCGGGTCGCGGTGCACGGCGGTCACCCAGGTGCCTGTCGACACCTCCCCGCCGCGTCGGCGCACCTCTTCGGCGCAGCGCTCCCACATCATCCCCGGCCCGTACTTCGGGTACTGGAACTCCTCGATCAGGCTGGTCACGTCGGTGCGGCGGCGGCGCGGCAGCACCGCGTTGCGGATCGCCGTGGCAAGCGACAGGTTCTTGATCCGCTGCGCGGCCCAGTCGGCCCGCAGCCGGTCCGCCGGCATACCCCAGACCTTCTCGGTGTACGTCTTGAAGAAGATCGAGTACAGCCGCCACCCGAACCGGGCCGAGACCCAGCCCTCGAAGTGCGACTGGTCGCGGGGTGGCCGCAGCCGCGCCCGGGCGTACGAGCCGAGGCAGCGCACCGCCTCCGGCAGTCCCAGGTTGCGCAGGGCGTTCGTCGCGCTGAGCGGATAGTTGAACAGGGCCCCCCGGTAGAAGATCCGGCTCATCCGAGGTCGGGTCAGGAAGTCCTCGTCCGGCAGGATCTCGTGCCAGAACGCCTCCACCCGGGGGACCTTGGTGAAGAACCGGTGCCCGCCGATGTCGAAGCGCCACCCGTCGCGTTCCACGGTCCTGCTGATCCCGCCGACCACCTCGTCGGCCTCGAAGACCCGGACCGGCTGGCCGTGGCGGAGCAACTCGTACGCCGCCGTGAGCCCCGCCGGGCCCGCACCGATGACCACCGTGCCGTGCTGCTCGCTCATGCCCCCGTACTCCCTGCCACTGGTCGAGGCGGCACGCCTACCCGTTATGCCCGATTTGTCACCTCCTGGTCCTGGCGGGTTTCTCCTCCCGCGGGGTCCTTCGGGGCGTACAACGAGAAGGGCGGGCGGTTCGGCGGACCGGGGGAGCGGGGCGGATGCACCGGTGGCGGAGCGGCCTGCGGCGCGCGACGGCGCTGGCCGGGGTCGCCGGGCGGCTGGTCCGCCGGGTGCCGCCGCCCTGGTCGTACCTCATCGGGCTGTTTCTCGGCGCGAAGCTGGTGCTGACCCTGCTCGGCCTGCTGGTCCTGCACGCCTGGGACGGCATACCCGGCGCGCCGCCGCCGGACGAGGCGCTGATGTGGGCGCAGCAGCGCGAGGTCTCCGGGCATCGGTGGATCTCCTTCTGGTTCGCCTGGGACGCGCTGCTCTACCTACGGCTGAGCGAGCTGCCGCTGACCGGGCGGCCGTGGGGGGACTTCGGCTTTCCGCTGCTCTACCCCTTCCTCGCCCGGCCGGTCGGCGCGCTGCTCGGCGGTGACAACGCGCTGGCCCTGCTGTTGATCAGCAACGTCGCGTTCCTGGGCGCGCTGGTGTACGGCTACCGGCTGGCCGAGCTGCTGTTGGGCGACGCGGACGCGGCCCGCCGCTTCACCCGCTACCTGGTGCTCCTGCCGACGGCCTTCCTGTTCCAGGCCGCGCTGACCGAGTCGCTGTTCGTCTGCCTCGCGCTGGCCGCGTTCTACTACGCCGAGCGTCGCCGGTGGCTGCTGGTCGGGGTGGTCGGCTACTTCCTGGCGATGAGCCGATCTCTCGGACTGCTCGTCGCCCTGCCGTTGGCGCTGGTGCTGCTGCGCCAGCACGACTGGCGGCTCGGTCCACGCGCCCTGCTCGCGTACCTGCGGACCGGCTGGCCCTTGCTGCTGCTGCCCGCGGGGTGGTTCACCTTCATGGCGTTCTGCCGGTGGCGTGGCGGGGACTGGTTCGCCTACCAGCACGCCCAGAAGGCCGGCTGGGGGATCGAGGTGCAGAACCCGGTGCCGGTGGTGGTGGACGCCCTGGCCGGAGAGCCGCGCCACGCCGGACGGGTCCTCTTCGCCCTGGTCGTGCTGGCTGTGCTGGCCGCCGGGTTCCGTCGCCGGGAACTGCCGTATCTGGTCTACGGTGTGCTCATGGTGCTGGTGCCGCTGTCGATGGGCCCGCCGGTCTACAAGAGTCTGCTGCGGTACCTGCTCGCCGTGTTCCCGGTGGCCCTGGTGCTGGCCCGCTGGGCCCGTCGCGCGAGTGTCGACGTGTGGCTGACGGCGGTGCTCGCGGTCGTGCAGGGCGCGCTGTTCGTGCTCTGGCTGACCTACTGGACCCACATGATCATCTGATGCCCTGCGGACGTACCTGCCGGTCTGAGGACTCAGCCGGGCTGTGGGACGCTGCTACCCGTCGTCGCCAACTTCGGGGGAGGCCCGGTGTTCGCCCTGCCGCTCACCGACGAGGTCGAACTGCGCCCGCTGGAGCCGTGGCGGGCCGAGGAGTTCCTCGCCAACCTCGACCGGTCACGGGAGCACATCCGGCCCTGGGTGTCGCCGACCTTCGTCGCCACCGACCTGCCGTCGGCCCGCGCGGTGTTGCAGCGCTACGCCGATCGCTGGGCCAGCGACAGCGGCGGCATCTGGGGACTGTGGTGGCACGGGACCCTGATCGGTGGGGTCATGTTCGTGTCGTTCGACGTCACGCTGGGCATTTGCGAGGTCGGCTGCTGGCTTGAGCCGGACGCGCAGGGGCGGGGCCTGATGGCCTCCGCGATCCGCCGGATCATCGACTGGGCGGTCCGCGAGCGCGGCATCCAGCGGGTCGAGTGGCGCACCAACGCGGCCAACACCCGCAGCATCGCCCTGGCCCGCCGGCTCGGCCTGCGCCACGACGGCACCCTGCGGCAGGTCTACCCGAACCCGCGCGGGCGGGTCGACCTGGAGATCTGGTCCGTGCTGGCCGACGAGTGGCTGGCCCAGCCCACACCGGTACCGCCCACCATCCACTGACGACAGCGGATTTCTGTCGTACCCGGGCGGCATTATCCATTCATGGCCATCCCCGCGCTCACCCCGCATCCCGACCCGCCGCGTTCTGTGCCGCTGCGCGAGGCGCGCACCCGGTTCAGCCAGCTCGTCGCGTTGGCCGAGCTGACCGACGCGGTCACCGTCGTCACCCGCGACGGCGATCCCCGCCCGGTCGCCGCCATCGTTCCCGCCGCCGCTGCCCGCAGCGCCGCCCAGGCCCGCGCCGACGCCGACCGGCTCGCCGCGGTCACCGCCGGCTGGGCCCGCCGCCTCGACGAGCAGCACCGCCGCAGCAGCCAGCGGCACGCCGCCGAGCTGGGCGCGGTCCGCGCGGCGCTGGCCGAGGTGTGGGCCGAGCTGGACCGTCGGGTCGTCCCGGGCAGCGACCCGGCGCTGGCTCGGCTGCGCGCCGCGCACGCCGACCTGCTCGCCGACTGACCACCCGCGCGCCGCAGGCCGACACCGCCGCGAACACACCGAAGCCGAGGTGGCGGCAGCGTCAGGTCGTGGCGGGGTAGGCGTGTGTCTCGGTCGCCTTGACCGCCACCCAGACACGCTGGCCAGGAATCAGCCGAAGCTGGGCCGCCGCAGCCGGCGTGACGTCGGCGGCGACGCCGACCGGCCCGTCCACCTGCACCCGCACGTTGTCACCGTGTCGTTGGACACCGGTCACCGTCCCCGCCCACGTGTTGCGAGGGCTGCCCTCGGGCCGTGACGGGTGCAGGGCCACCGCCGCCGGGCGGAACGCGACGAACGCGTCGCCGTCGAGGCGGTCGGCCACGCTGAGGGTCAGCTCCGGCGCGACACGTACCCCGTGGCCCTCGGCCCGCCCCCGATAGAGGTTCAGTCCGACCAGGCGCGCCACGTAGTCGGTGCGCGGGCGTGCCGTGACGCTCGGGCCGTCGCCCTCCTGGACGACGCGCCCACCCTCGACGATGACCAGGCGGTCGGCCAACGCCAACGCGTCCAACGGATCGTGGGTGACCAGTACCGTGGCGCCCGGGTGCGCGGCCAGGTGACGGTGCAGCTCCGCGCGGGTCTCCAGGCGGGTACGGGCGTCCAGGGCGGCCAGCGGCTCGTCGAGCAGCAGCAGCGATGGTCCGACGGCGAGGGCACGGGCCAGCGCCACACGCTGCGCCTGCCCGCCGGACAGCTGGCGGGGCTTACGGCGCGCCTGGTCGGCGAGGCCCACCCGGTCGAGCCAGTCCTGGGCCGTGGTCCGCGCCGCTCTCCGGTCGACGCCGTGCCGGCGTGGCCCGAAGGCCACGTTGTCCAGCGCGCTGAGGTGCGGAAAGAGTAGGTAGTCCTGGAAGACCACGCCGATCGGCCGGCGCTCGGTCGGCACCCACCCGCGTGTCGCCGGCCGGTCCAGGTCGACACCGCCGAGGGTGACGTGACCGGCGGTGAGCGGGTGCAGCCCGGCCAGCGCACGTAGCGCGGTGGTCTTGCCCGCCCCGTTCGGTCCGAGCAACGCGACGACCTCGCCGGGCTCGACCCGCAGCGGCACGTCGAGCCGGAAGTCGCCCCGGTCGACGACCAGCCGGGCCGCCAGCAGCGGCGTGGTCACGGGCCGGTCGTCCAGCGGCGGCGTGGTCACGGAGCAGCCATCCAGCGGTCCCGCAACGCGGCAAGGATGCCCACCGAGACGATCAGCAGCACCAGGCTGAGCACGATCGCGGACTCCAGGTCGGTCTCCAGCGCCAGGTAGACGGCCAAGGGCATCGTCTGCGTACGTCCCGGATAGTTGCCGGCGAAGGTGATGGTGGCCCCGAACTCGCCGAGCGCCCGCGCCCAGCACAGCACCGCACCGGCGGCGAGCCCGGGCGCCACCAGCGGCAACGTGACATGGGTGAAGGTGGTCCACCGGCTGGCACCCAGAGTCGCGGCGGCTTCCTCGTAGCGGTGGTCGGCGGCGCGTAACGCGCCCTCCACGGCGATGACGAGGAACGGCATGGCGACGAACGCCTCCGCCAGGACGACGCCCGCGGTCGTGAAGGGCAGGGTGATGCCGAACGTGGCGTCGAGCCAGCCGCCGAGCAGCCCGCGCCGGCCGAAGACCAGCAAGAGCGCCACGCCTCCGACCACCGGCGGCAGCACCAGCGGCACGGTGACCAGGGCGCGGACCAGCCGGCGGCCGGGAAACCCGACCCGGGCCAGCAGCCATGCCAGGGGTACCCCGAGCAGCAGGCAGAGCAGCGTGGCCAGGGTGGCGGTCTGCACCGACAGGCGCAGCGCCGTCAACGCCCCCGGCGCGGTGAGCCGCTGCGGCAGCGTCGTCCACGGCGCCCGGACCACCAGCCCGGCCAGCGGCAGGACGAGGAAGAGCAGGCCCAGCCCGGCCGGGATCAGCAGCCCCGCCGGCACCCGCCCCCGTCGTCGGGCAGTGGTGTGATCGCGGACCAGGTTCACGAAGCCGCCTGGAACCCCGCCTCGGCGAGGACCGCCTGTGCCGACGCCGAGCGGACGTACGCGACGAAGGCCCGCGCGCCAGCCCGGTTCGGCGCGCCCTTCAGCGCGACGATCGGATAGTCGTTGATCGCCCGCGTCGACTCGGGGAACTCGACGCCGGTGACGTCGGTGCTCGCGGCGTGGGCGTCCGTGCGGTAGACGAGGGCGGCGTCGACCTCGCCGAGCTTGACCTTGGCCAGCGCACCCTTGACGTCCTGTTCGAGGGTGACCGGCGTCAACGTGATCCCGGCCGCGGTCAGGGCGGTACGCGCCGCCGCGCCGCAGGGCACCTGGTCGGCGCAGAGCGCGACCTTCACTCCCGCCCGGGCGAGGTCGGCGAGGCCGGTCACGCCCTTCGGGTTGCCGCTGGGCACCGCGATCACCAGTTGGTTGCGGGCGAAGACGAACGGCGTGCCGTCGGCCTCGCCGGCGTCCGTCACGGTCGCCATGTTCTTCGGCGCGGCCGAGGCGAAGACGTCCGCCGGGGCGCCCTGGGTGATCTGGTTGGCCAGGGCCGAGCTGCCGGCCAGGTTGAGGGTGACGGTGACGCCCGGGTTGGCGGCCTCGAAGCCCCTGGCGATGCGGGTGAACGACTCGGTCAGCGAGGCGGCGGCGAACACGGTCACCGTGCCGGCGACGCGACCGTCCGGGGTGTCACCCCCGGTTGCCGGGTCGCCGGCTCGATCGCAACCGGCGGTCGCCAGCACGGCCACCACCAGTGCCGCCGCGACACATCGGGCCCGACGGTTCATCCGTGCACCCTCGCTCCGGAAGGGGCGGTGGGCGCGGGGCACTCCACCACCACCGTCGTCGACTTGATCACGGCGACGGCGACCGAACCGACCCGCAGGTCGAGGTCGTCCACGGCCTCCCGGCTCATCAACGACACGACCCGGAACGGGCCGGCCTGGATGTCGACCTGTGCCATCACCGTGTCCTTGCGGACGTCGACCACGATGCCGCGCAGGCGGTTGCGGGCCGAGGAGATCCCGACGCCCGGGTCCGGGTCGGCGGCCTGTGCCCGGGCGAACGCCGCGAGATCGACGCCGCCGATGACGCGGTGGCCGTGCTCGTCGCGCCCGGCGGTCAGCCGCCCGGCGTCCACCCAGCGGCGGATCGTGTCGGCGCTGACGCCGAGCAGGTCGGCCGCCGCGCCGATCCGGAAGGTCGTCACCGGACCACCATAGCGTCCGCATCTGCGAGGGCACAGGGCCGAGAAGGGCTGATTCTGCGCGTCAAAGAGGCGCTATCAGCCGCAGGTGCGAGCCGGCTCAGACCCGGCCTTCGGTCAGGGGCGGCGGGGGTGACCCTTGAGGTGTCGGCCCAGCTCCCGGGCGATCTCGCGGTTCGCGTCGCGCTCGGCGAGGGTCTGCCGCTTGTCGTACGTGCGCTTGCCCTTGGCCAGGGCCAGCTCGACCTTGGCCCACCCGTTGTCGAAGTACATCGACAGCGGCACCAGCGTCACGCCGCCCTCGCGGACCTCCTGGAGGATCTTGCCGATCTCGGAGCGGTGCAGCAGCAGCTTGCGGTTGCGGCGGGGCGCGTGGTTGGTCCACGTGCCGTAGCGGTACTCGGCGATGTGCAGCCCGTACAGCATGATCTCGCCGTCGCGCTCGTGCGCGAACGCGTCCACCAACGACGCCCGTCCCTCGCGCAGCGACTTCACCTCGGTGCCGACCAGCACGATGCCGGCCTCGTACGTGCGCAGCACGGCGTACTCGTGCCGCGCCTTCTTGTTCGACGCGATCAGTCGGCGCTCGGGCTGTCGGGACGGGCTCACCCGGCGACGATATCCGGCCACCGCCTCAACCCGTCGTCCGGTGCTCGGTGCGCAGGCGCGCCGTCAGGTCCCGTACCGCCTGCGTGAACTCCTCCTGCGACTCGCACGGCAGGTGAGCGAGGATGGGTGGCGGCACGCTGTCGCTGGGCGGCGGGACGACGCCCTGCGGGTCGGTCGACCGGCGGTCCACCGCGGCCTCCGGCCCGGCCGGCGTCGCGGTGTCCCCGGGCCGGTGCGGAGCGAAGATCCACCCACCGATCGGGTCGGTGTCGCGCCACAGGTTCACCCAGCGCCAGCCGATGCGCTCGCCGATGTCCCGCAGCACCCGCGTCTCGACGTAGGCGGGGAACAGCCGCGAGTACAGCCGGCTCAGCGGCGACCCGTAGGTGAGCAGTGCGACCCGGTCGGTGACCCGCCGCGGCAGTTGGAGCAGTGTGGCCGCGAGCAGCACCGAGCCGTGACTGTGTCCCGCCAGCAGCACCGCCTCGCCCTGGTCCACCAGGTAGGTGATCCGCTTGGTCAACTCCGGCACCGCCCGTTCGGCGTAGCAGGGCGGCGCGAAGGGATGCGCGCCTCGGGGCCAGAAGGTGCCCAGGTCCCACAGGACGCCCACGTACCGGCGGAACCCGGCCGTCCGGTAGGCGAAGATGCCGCCGATCACGAGCCCGATCAGGATCGCGGCGATCGCGTAGTTGCCCGCCCCGATGAGGAAGGTGACGAAGCTGTCGGGCACACCGAGGTACGCCTGGAACAGGTCGCCGGGATAGAGCTGCAACAGGCCGAGCAGGCTGGTGGCCAGCCCGACCGCGGCGAACCCGGCGTAGACCACGGCGAGGGGTTCCACGCAGTCGGTGAACCGGGCCCGGGCGACCGCCTGCTCGACCCGTCGCAGCCGCGTCGCCGCCTCCGGCGGCGCGTCCGGGAAGTCCGCGGCCACGATCGCCCGCGCGGCCCGCCACCGGCTGGCGCGGGTCGCGACCGTGACCAGCACGCCCACCAGCACCGCCGCCGCCACCGCCAGGAAGAACCCGAAAATCGCCCACTTGTACGCCAGTGGCGGGCCGAACGCGGACCGGCTGACGTGCCGCCCGTCGCGGTCCAACACGTCCGCCACGCGGTAGACCAACTCGGCGGAGAACGCGACCGCGAGTCCGGCGGCGACCGTGACGAAGACCGGCGCGCCCAGCGCGCGCAGCCGCGGGAGCCGTTGTCCGTCCGCACGCCGTCCGCCGCCGCGCGCCCAGAGCACCGTCGCCGCGAGGATGACCAGCAGGAAGGTCTGGCTGACGAACAACCAGGCCACGATGGCGCCGTAGCCGGGCAGCATCTCGCTGTGCGGCCAGGGCTCGCCACTGGCCAGGGTGTACGCGATCACCAGGATCGTCAGGCCGCAGGCGATCGTGCGGAGCCCGCGCGTGACGCCCTCCAAGCCGGGCACGGGTCTGGTCTGGTCCATACCCCGTACCCAGGTCAGCAGGACCAGGCAGGCGAGCAGCACCCCGCCCGTCGCCACCGCGAGGGCCGCCCGCACCCACGACGAGTTCTCGCTGTTCCAGGCGGCCAGCAGGCTGCCGTCCAGCGTGGCGAACGCCGCCGCGACGTGCACCGAACGCAGCCGCCCCACGACCGGAGTGCCGTCCCACTGGCCGACCGCGCTCAACTCCGAGACGGAGGTCTCCCGGACCGCGCCGGTGCGGAAGGCGTCGAACGAGTGGCTCGGCCGGGCGGCCAGCGACCACACGATCCCGATGGCCGCGACCGGCACCAGGGCCAGCACACCCAGGCGTACGCCGGGCGAACGTCCGCCGAGCCAGGACAGCCAGTTGCGTCCGTCCAGGCAGCTCGGCGTGCCCATGCACCGCCAGGCGGTGAGGTCCACCGCCACCCCGACGATGGACAGCACGTAGAGCATCGTGAGGGTGAGTGCGAGCACCCGACCCAACGCGACGACGGCGTGCTTCGCCGAATCGTTGGCCGGGCGCATCCAGAGCGCCACGTTGCAGAGCATGAAGGGCAGCAGGAACACCAGCGACAGCGTCCGTACGGCCGTGCCGGACGGAAGGTCACTCCAGCGGTACGCCTCCAGCGTCACGCCGTCCGTGCCGGTCGAGTCCGGGTAGCCCGGTCGAGGGCGGTAGAACCCGCCGCTGCGGTCTCCGGCGACCTGGTGGACGTGCGGCCGGTCGAGCACCTGGTCGGCGCCCGCGCCCGAGACGCCGTGCACCCGCAGCTCCACGATCCGACCGGTCGGTTCGGTCGGCGACGCGTCCGCCATGGGCCCTCCGCAGGTGTGCGACAGCCGGCGGTCGACGGCGTCGGCCGGCCGCGGCGACGCGGCTTACCCGTCCCGGACCGTGTCACGCCTGCGTCGCTGCCCACGCGGTGGTGCGATTCGACCTCGGGAGGTGGTTCTATTGGCGCCATGGCAAACCCGGTGATCCTGACCGTCGACGACGATCCCGCGGTGTCCCGCGCGGTGGCCCGGGACATCCGGCGCCGCTACGGCGACCGTTACCGGGTACTGCGCGCCGCCTCCGGCCCGGAGGCGCTGGACGCGCTGCGGGAGGTCAAACTGCGCGGCGAGCAGGTGGCGCTGCTGCTGGCCGACCACCGGATGCCGGAGATGACCGGCGTCGAGTTCCTCGAGGCGGCCATGGACATCTTCCCGGCCGCCCGCCGGGTGCTGCTCACCGCGTACGCGGACACCGACGCGGCGATCGAGGCGATCAACGTGGTCGACCTGGACCACTACCTGCTCAAGCCCTGGCACCCGCCGGAGGAGAAGCTGTACCCGGTCGTCGACGGTCTGCTCGAGGCGTGGTCGGTCACCCCGGACGCGACGAGCACCGAGATCCGGGTGGTCGGGCACCGCTGGTCGGCGCCGTCGTTCAAGGTCCGTGACTTCCTGGCCCGCAACCTCGTGCCGTACCGCTGGTTGTTGTCCGACGACCCCGAGGGCGCCCGGCTGCTCGACGCGGCCGGGGCCACCGAGGCGGACGTACCCCTGGTGGTGACCGCCGAGGGTAAGGCGCTGGTCGCCCCCAGCGAGGCCGAGCTGGCCGCGCTGGCCGGGTTGACAGTGGTGCCGGCTTCCGACTTCTACGACCTCGTGGTGATCGGCGGCGGTCCGGCGGGCCTCGGCTCGGCCGTCTACGGCGCGTCCGAGGGGCTGCGGACCGTGCTCGTCGAGCGGCGGGCCACGGGTGGGCAGGCGGGGCAGAGCAGCCGGATCGAGAACTACCTCGGCTTTCCGGACGGCGTCTCCGGCGCGCAGTTGACCGACCGGGCCCGCCGGCAGGCGGTGAAGTTCGGCGCGGAGCTGCTCAGCGCCCGCGAGGTGGTCGGCCTCAGCGAGGCCGGCGGCGCCCGGCTGCTGCGCTTCGGCGACGGCAGCGAGATCGCCGCGCACACGGTGGTGCTGGCGACGGGCGTGTCGTACCGGGTGCTCGACGCCCCCGGGCTGGCCGACTTCACCGGTCGGGGAGTGTTCTACGGCGCGGCCGCCACCGAGGCGCCGAGCTGCGTCAACCAGGATGTCTACATCGTGGGCGGGGCCAACTCGGCCGGCCAGGCGGCCGTGCACTTCTCCCGGTACGCCGCCCGCGTCCACCTGCTGATCCGTGGCGCGGACCTGACGGCGTCGATGTCGCGGTACCTGATCGACCAGTTGGAGCGCATCGACCAGATCACCGTGCACCCGCACACCGCGGTGGTCGGGGCGACCGGCGACGACCACCTGGAACGGCTCACCCTCTGCGACACCCGCACCGGGCAGAGCCGAACGGTCGACACCTCCTGGTTGTTCATCTTCATCGGCGCCGAGCCGCGTACCGAGTGGCTGGACGGGGTGCTCGTGCGCGACGGGCGGGGCTTCATCGTCACGGGCCCGGACCTGCTGGCCGGTGGTCGGCGCCCGGCCGGCTGGTCGTTGTCCCGCGACCCCTACCACCTGGAGACCAGCGTGCCGGGGGTGTTCGCCGCCGGTGACGTCCGCGCCGAGTCGGTCAAACGGGTCGCCTCGGCGGTCGGCGAGGGTGCGATGGCCGTGTCGCTCGTGCACCGTTACCTCGAGGCCCAGTGAGCGCGAGGAGTGAGCCGGGTTTGCGAGCCCCGCAGTCGCGAACGAAGGAGATGCCGTGACCAGCGAATCCGATCGGCTGACGCCGGCGCAGCTACGTGACCTGTTCCTGTTCGAGGCACTCGACGACGCACAGCTCGACTGGCTGGCCGAGCACGGCCGTGTGGAGCAGCGCGCCGGCGGCACCCTCGTGTACGGCGAGGGTGAGGCTGCCACCTGCTTCTTCGTGCTGCTGCACGGCGCGGTGTCGCTGAGCCGTCAGGTCCGTGGGGACGACGTCGAGGTCAGCCGCACCGACCAGCGTGGCGTGTACGGCGGCGCCACGCAGGCGTACCTCGGTGACCAGGTCGAGCAGACGTACCGCAACAGCCTGCGCGCGGTGGTCGACGCCGAGTTCTTCGTGCTGCCGGCGGAGGACTTCGCGCACGCCCTGCGGTCCTGGTTCCCGATGCCGATGCACCTGTTGGAGGGGCTGTTCTTCGGCATGCGCGACAGCCAGACCATCGTGGGCGAGCGGGAGCGGCTGCTGGCGCTCGGTTCGCTCTCGGCGGGGCTGACCCACGAGCTGAACAATCCGGCCGCGGCGGCGGTGCGGGCGACGTCGGTGCTGCGCGACCGGGTAGCGGGTATGCGGCACAAGCTCGCGATGATCGCCGACGGGCGGCTGGACGGCCGGGCGTTGCACGGGCTGGTCGCGTTGCAGGAGGAGGCGGTCGCCCGGGTGGCGACAGCGCCGAAGCTGAGCCCGGTCGCCACCGCCGACGCCGAGGACCTGCTCACCGACTGGCTGGAGGAGCACGGTGTCGGTGGCGCGTGGGACCTGGCACCCATCCTGGTCGCCGGCGGTCTGGACGCGGCCTGGCTCGGCCAGGTGAAGGCGGCCGTCGGCCCGGCGGACCTGGAGGCCGCGGTGCGCTGGCTGTCGTACACCGTCGACACCGAACTGTTGATGCGCGAGATCGGCGACGCGGTGACCCGGATCTCGGGCCTGGTGGGCGCGGCGAAGCAGTACTCCCAGCTGGATCGCGCGCCGCACCGGGTGGTGGACGTGCACGACCTGCTCGACGCGACGCTCGTCATGTTCAAGGGCAAGATCCCCGCCGAGGTCAAGCTCGTCCGCGAGTACGACCGCAGCCTCCCGCCCATCCCGGCGTACGCGGCGGAGCTGAACCAGGTGTGGACCAACCTCATCGACAACGCGCTGGGCGCGATGGGGGAGAAGGGCGTGCTGACCGTCCGCACCGGGCAGGTCGGTGACCTGCTGGCGGTGGAGGTCACCGACACCGGCCCCGGTATCCCGCCGGAGGTGCGCCCCCGCATCTTCGAGCCGTTCTTCACCACCAAGCCCGTCGGGGCGGGCACCGGACTGGGGCTGGACATCTCGTACCGGATCGTGGTCAACAAGCACCATGGCGACATCCGGGTGGAGACCGAGCCCGGGCACACCACCTTCCGGGTCCTGCTGCCGATCACCGAGGACGTGACCGCGCTGCCCTGACACGCCGACTACCTAAAGACATCGAGCGGTTGCGGGCAGTAGTCTCGGGCGGCGTCCGTGCTTCCCGCCCCCCGAGGAGCGTCCGTGGACTCGATGGCCCGCCCGCGTACCGCGCCCCACGACGACCAGCCGGTCGACCCTCTCGACGACGGCTCCGTGCTGCCGGAGCTGGAGGACGCCGTCTGGATGCATCACGCGAAGACGTTCGCGCACACCAGTTTCTGGGCGGTGGCCCGGCGGCTGCCGAGGTTGGTGCGTGAGGCGGTCGCTCTGGCCTGGGCCACCAACCGCGTGGACACTGTCGCCTCCATCGGCCTGAACGTCGCGGCCGGGGTGATGACGACCTTCGGGCTGCTCGCCACGACCAGCGTGCTGCGGGAACTCTTCGCGGCCGGACCGACCCCGGACCGGGTGCGCTCCGCCCTGCCGGCGCTGATCGTGGCCGCGACGGCGGTGTCGTCGCGCGGCGGCCTGACGATCGCCGCCGGTTGGGCACAGGCCCGGCTCACCCCTCAGATCAACTACCAGGTGGAGCTGCGGCTGTTCGAGGCCACCACGGCGGTGGACCTGGCCGCGTTCGACGACGCCGGGTTCGCCGAGGAGATGGACCGCGTCCGCGACCGGGGAATGGGCGAGGCGGCGTGGATCGTCGACCACACCGTCAACCTGGTCACCGGCGTCGTCGGGATGCTCGCCACCGCCGTCGCGGTGACCGTCATCCAGCCGTTGCTGCTGCCGTGCCTGCTGCTCGCGGCGGTGCCCCAGGCGATCACGGCCGTACGGATGGCCCGCCGGGAGTACCTGGCGATGCTCGCCCGGATCACCCGACGGCGGCGGATGTGGATGCTCGCCCACCTGATGGCCAACCGGCACACCGCCGCCGAGGTGCGCGCCTACCAGATGCGTGACTTCCTGCTCGCCGAGTACCGGGGCGTGATGGCCGTCGAGACTCGCGCCCAGCTGCGGCTGGTGCGTTCGCAGACCGGCACCCGTGTGGCCGGCGCCACCGTGGCGGGCCTGGCCACCTTCGGCGTGTACGCGGTGCTCGGCGGCCTGCTGCTCGCCAACATGGTCGCCCTCGCCGCCGCGGCCACCGCCCTGCTCGCCCTCCAGTCCGCCCGGACCAGCCTGGGCGTCGCGGTCGTCGCCACCAACTCGCTGTACGAGGACGCCCTCTACTACCAGGACTACCGGGATTTCCTGACCCGGGCGCAGGAGCGCGTGCCCGTCGGCGGCAGCCGGACGGTCGACGGTGTCGACACGATCGACCTGCGCGACGTGAGCCTGCGCTACCCCGACACCGACGCCCCTGCGGTCGACCGGGTCAGCCTGGCGATCCGGCGCGGCGAGGTGATCGCGCTGGTCGGCGAGAACGGCTCCGGTAAGACCACCCTCGCCAAGCTGATCGCCGGGCTCTACCAGCCGACCGGCGGAACGATCCGCTGGGACGGCGTCGACGCCGCCGAGCTTGATCCGCGTACGCTCGGCGCGCAGGTCGCCGTGATGACGCAGGAGTACTGGAAGTTCCCGTTCACGGCGGGTCAGAACATCCGCGTGGGCCGGCACGACCGTACGCCCGACCGCCCCGGCCCCAGCGTGCAGGAGGCGGCCGACGCGGCCGCCGCCCACGACATGATCGTCGGTCTGCCGCACGGCTACGACACCCTGCTCGACCGGGAGTTCAAGAACGGTCACGAGCTGTCCGGCGGGCAGTGGCAACGGCTGGTCGCCGCGCGGGGCCTCTACCGCGACGCCGCCCTGCTGATCTGCGACGAGCCGTCAGCGGCCCTGGACGCCCGCGCCGAACACGCCCTGTTCCAGCACCTGCGCCGTCGAGCCGACCGCGCGGTCGTCCTGATCACCCACCGGTTGGCGAACGTCCGGCACGCCGACCGGATCTTCGTGATGGACCGTGGCCGCCTCGTCCAGCAGGGCAACCACGACGAGCTGATGGCGGCCGGGGGCCTCTACCGCGAGCTGTTCGAACTACAGGCCAGCGGCTACCGCGCCAACACCGACGAAGCGCGCTCCCGCTAGGCCGTGTGTCAAAGCCCCTGGCCGGCCTGCGGAGGCCGAGAGGACCGGCCGTTTCGGCCGCTGGTGAACCGTCGCTCGCGGGCCCGTG